>DATLUU010000100.1:0-4198 GCA_035577885.1 Verrucomicrobiia bacterium | reverse complement strand
GTGAGCCGCGACTGCTTGATCGAGTGGTAGAGCAGCATCGCCAGCGAGAACGCGAGCCCGAACGCGAACGTGGTCGAGGACTCGCCGAGGAACCCGAGCGTGCGCGTGATCCACGTCAGCAACGGCGTGGAGAAGCCGAGGATGGCGATCACGCCGGTGGCGATCACCCACAGCAGCGAGTACTCCTCGGACAGCCGGCGGCGGCGCACCAGCTCCAGCACGTACAGCGCGAGCAGGACCGCGCCGAGCGCGGTGATCACCTGGGTTCGTGAGAGGAAGAACATGACCGGCCTCCTAGACGGGTTTCCGGATCAGCGCCATCAGCGACGCGAGCAGGTTCTTGTACGGGTAGTAGAGCTGCTTGCCGAGCGTGTAGAACGACTGCCCCGCGGTGCGCTCGCGCATCACCACCGGCACCTCCTCGAGCCGGAAGCCGCGGCGCGCGAGCGCGATCAGGAGCGGTGCGTCCGGGAAGTCCTTGGGGAAGTCCCACTGGCAGACCTCGATGACCCGCCGCGCGTAGGCGCGGAAGCCGGAGGTGGTGTCGTAGATGGGCCGGCCCAGCGCGAGGCGCACCACGCCGCTGAACAGCAGCATGCCGAGCCGCCGGTTCCACGGCGCGCGGTAGCCGGTCGAGGACACGAACCGCGACCCGATCGAGACATCGCAGCGGCCGGCCACCACCGGCGCAAGCAGCGCCTCGAGGTAGCCGGGATCGTGCTGGCCGTCGGCGTCCAACTGCACGACGATGTCGTAGTCGTGCTCGCACGCCCAGCGGAAGCCGGTCTGCAGCGCGCCGCCGACGCCGAGGTTCACGGGATGGCTCACGACGCGCACGCCCGACGCCCGCGCCACGGCCGCGGTGCCGTCCCGGGAGCCGTCATCGACCACGAGCACGTCCACGGACGGCGCGCTGGCGTGGACCTCGGCGAGCGTGCCGGGCAGGCTCGCCTGTTCGTCGTGCGCCGGGATCACGACCAGCACGCGAGGGGTCATGCGGGCCTCCGGGCCTCGAACACGCGCGCCATGGGATCGGCCGCACGCACCACGATGTCGCGCGCCCGCCGCGCGAACGGCCAGCGGATCTGGAGCGCAGAGAGCTTCTCGAGATCGTACCGCGTGATGAGGCGGAGCGCGAAGAGCGCCACCACCGCCGGCGGCACCAGCGACGCGCGAGCGATCACGGTCAGCAGCGGATGGGCGCCCGACGTCGACAGGCTCCACGCGATCAGCAGCATCGGCACGGTGACGAGCAGCGCCCGCATCACGACGCCGCCACGCTCGGAAGCGGTCTCGGGCAGGAGCCGCCCGGTGAACCACAGCGCGGTGCCGTACGACGCCACGGCGCCCGCGAGGTTCGCCCACGACGCCCCCATGCCGCCGAGCCGGGGCACGATCAGGAAGTAGCAGGACAGCTCGACGCCGAGCTTGATGAGCGACAGCGTGAGCACGATACCCGGGTTCCTCATGGCCTGGAACAGCATCGTGAGCGGCTGCTGCGCGGTGCGCGCGATCGGCACCAGCGCCAGCACGCGCAGCATGTTCGTGGACGGCAGGAACATCGGGCTCCCGACCCAGAGACAGAGCTCGGGCGCGAACGCGAACGGCCCACGACAGCGTGCACGCGGCGACCTGCACCAGCCGGAACGACTGGTCGAAGATGTAGCCCAGCCGCTCGCGCTCCTCGAGCGCCACGAGGTGGGTGAGCGAGGGCAGCAGCGACGACGGCACCGTGTAGGCCAGCTCCACGAAGCGCTCGATGGTCTGGAACGCGAACGTGTAGTAGCCGAGCTGGGTGGCGTCGAGCACCTTGGCGAGCAGCACCTTGCCGATGTTCTGGCCGGAGAGGAACGCGGCGCGCGCGCCGAGCAACGGCAGGCAGTTGTCGAGCATCTGGCGGAACAGCGATCGCTCGTGGACGCCGTCGCCGTTCGCGGGCGGGGCGCCCGGCGGAGCCGGTTCCACCTCCGGCGCCGGGGCGGAGTGCCGCGCCAGCGCCCAGGCGCTCGCCGACATGAGCACCGCCTGCACCACGGCCAGCGCCGAGAGCCCCCACGCCAGCGACACCATCCCCTGCTTCGCCCACCACAGCGAGCCCACCAGCACCACCTTGGCGAGGTGGAACAGCAGCGCCAGCCCGCTCACCCACTCGTATCGCTGCAGGCCGAACAGCATCGAGCGCCCGGTGGTGGCGAAGCCGTCCATCGCCACGGTGATGGTGAGGATGGGGAGCAGCCCCGCGAGCTCCTCCATCCGGAACTGCGTGGCGAGCATCGGCGAGAGCACCAGCAGCACCCCCGCGGCGAGCAGGCCCAGGCCCACCTTGACGCCCACCGCGATGGCGTGCGCGCGGTGGAGCAGCGGGTGCTGGCCGCGCGCGCGGTACTCGGCGGCGTAGCGCTCGAGGAAGACTTCGAAGTTGCCGGTGGAGATGCTGGCGAGCCCGGCGATCGCCAGCGCCAGCGTCAACATGCCGTAGTTCGTGGGCCCGAGCCAGCGCAGCAGCAGCGCGAAGTAGAGCATCCCGGAGATCAGCGCCGCGGTCTTCTCCACCGCGAGGTAGAACGCGCCGCGGGTGACGTGGCGCGCGATCTCGCCGCGCTTCACGACGCCGCTCCGAGCGGCGCCGGAGCACCGAGCGCCGCGTCCAGCTCGCGCTCGAGGAAGCCTCGCAGGTGCGCGAGGTGGGTGACGTCCGTGGGCAGCGGGCGGTTCGCGGCGAGGATGCCGGCCATGTCGGGGTGCGCGGGGTCGTAGCCGTGCATGGCCGCGACCGGCGCGTGGCCCATGAACGAGGGCACCAGCAGCGCCCCTGGCTCGAGCAGGAACACGTCGTCGCCGAAGCGGGCGTCGGCGAACGCCGCGCCCTCGCGGGCGAGGTCGGACTTCGACAGCCATCGCCCACGCGGCTCCGCCGCGAGCGCGCCGACGATGGCGTCGCGCGCTCCCGCGTCACGCCACCAGAAGCGCGCCATCGTGGAATCGTAGAACGCGACGTAGTCGCGTCCGCGCCGCCAGGGCAGCGCGTCCACGCGCGCCATCACGTCCACGGTCGCGCGCACGTCCACCATGCCATGGTCCGAGCACAGATAGAGCCAGGGCTCGCGGCCGCCGCGCGCGGCGGCGGCGGCCGCGGCGTCGAACCACGCGCTCCATTCCGAGACGCACGCCTTCACCCCGGCGCCACGGGAACCCTCATGGTGGAGCCGCGCGTCCAGCACCGCCGAGTAGAGGAACAGGAGATCGAGCCGGCCACTCGCCAGCTCCTCGAGCGCCTGGGCGCGCGCCTCGGCCTCGGGGTGCCGCCAGTTCCAGCCGCGCCAGGCGACGCCCTTTCGCTCGAGCGCATCCCAGAGGGAGTCCACGGGCAGGCTTCCCGCCGTGAAGATGTCGTCGCGCTCGGGGAGGTCGAACTCCGGCAGCTCCTCGCGCGGCACCTCGTAGAGGTTGAAGTAGCCCTTGATGCCGCGCGCGGTCACGACGCGATCGAGCAGCCGCGTCATGCGCCGGCTCGAGCGCACGCGCGCCGGGAGCGCACGCAGTGCGCCGAAGCCGTGGAACACGCCGCGGCCGCGCGCGCGGGCGTACATGAGCCAGCGCCCGTGCTCGCTCGCCGGGCGTCCGGTGAACGCGGTCGGGAGCGCGCCGCAGCTGAACCCGAGCACGGTGTCGAGCGCCCGGCGCTCGGGCAGCGCCGGCGCGAAGCCCGGCGTGCGCCCGGCCAGCGTCCAGCCGAGCGCGTCCACGAGCACGACCACCATCACCGGCTTCATCTCAACCCAACTCCGCGGTGCGCTCGCCGGCGTGGAGCTGGCGGTCCCAGGCCACGAGCGTCTCACGCGCGGCGCCCACGAACCGGTCAGCCTGCGTGACGCCGAGCGCGTGGAGCGCGCGCAGCGCACCTGCCGGGAGCCGAGGCGCCCCCGAACCCTGGGCGGCGGCGAGCATCAGCACCGCAGCACTCCCGTGGATGCGGTGCTCCGGCGTTCCCGCGGGCGCGCGCCGCACGCGCTCGAGCAGGTTGGGGCCGCCGGGACCGTCGTCCACGAGCGAGCGCCGGAGACGGCGCGCGAGCGAGCCGCGGGCGGCGAGCGCGAGCGAACGCTCCCAGGGATCGCCACTGTCCCCACTGTTCCCACTGTCGAATGTCGCGCCGCGCGAGCCCTCGGCCCACCACGCCACGCACCACGCCCGGTTG
>DATLUU010000099.1:0-4219 GCA_035577885.1 Verrucomicrobiia bacterium | reverse complement strand
TCGAGCGCGTTGTGCCGGGTCACGAACGGGCGCGCGAACGCGCCGCCGTAGAGCGGCTGCAGCACCGGTGTTTCCACCTCGAGGTAGCCGCGGCTGTCGAGGAACGCGCGGATGCGCGACACGATCGCGGCGCGGCGGCGGAACACCTCGCGCACCTCCAGGTTCACGAACAGGTCGGCGTAGCGCTGGCGGAAGCGCGTCTCCGGATCGGTGAGCCCGTGCCACTTCTCGGGCAGCGGCCGGATCGACTTGGCGAGCAGCTCCAGCCCTTCCGCGCGGATCGTGATCTCGCCCGTGCGCGTGCGGAACAGCCGCCCGGTCACGCCCACCCAGTCGCCGACCTCGAGCAGCTCGTAGCGCGCGAACGCGTCCCCGAGCACGTCGCTGCGGAAATAGACCTGGATCTTCCCCGAGCCGTCGAGGACGTGGCCGAAGCCGGCTTTTCCATGGCCGCGCCGGGCGACCAGGCGGCCGGCCACGCGCACCAGCGCCTTGCCGGGCTCCTCGGTGACCTCCGCACCCCGCGCCAGCAGGTCCACGGCGTGGTGCGTGGGCTCGAAGCGGTAGGCGTAGGGCTCGCAGCCGAGCGCGCGCCACGCCTCGAGCTTGGCCCGTCGCTGGGCCATCAGTTGTCGCAGCGACATCCGTGCCTCCGTCCCATCGGGCGACCGCGCGCGGTGATCAGAACACGCGACTCTAGGGAGGCGCGGAAACCCCTGTCAAACGCGGGCGCGAGCGGGCAGCGCTCGCGCCCGGCACGTTTGCGTTCCGCCCCGCCGCCGTCAGAACCGCAGCGACAGGCCCAGCCGCACGGCGCGGCCCTCCTCGAACACGCGCGGGTCGTGCAACGGCACCCAGTCGAGCACGTGGTCGCCGTCCACGTCCTTCAGGTACGCGCCCCCGGCGCGCCCGGTCTCGGTGTAGTAGATCGCGTAGTCGTCGCCGCCGGCCAGGTTCACGTTCGGGTTGAAGCCGTCGCCGAACGAGAGCCCGGCGATGTTCGCGGCGTCGAGCGCGTTGTGCACGCTCACGAACAGCGTCAGCGCCTGGCCCCAGAAGCGCACGTACCGATCGCCCGCCAGCTCCAGCCGCGACGCCGACGGCAGCCGGCGCGAGTTCTCGAGCCGCGGATCGCGCCGGCGATCGTTCCGGAACTGCGGCGTGAACGGCAGCCCCGAGCCATACGCCCACTGCAGCTGCATGCCCCACGTCGGGTAGCGGATCGCGGTCTGCATCGACAGCGTGTGGCGCTGGTCCCAGCGCAGCGCGCGCTCGGCGATCGGCAGGTAGAGCTGGTTGCCGTTCACGAACTGCTGCGCCTGCGCCGGGTCCGAGGCGACGCCGGTGGCGAGCGCGTACGTGTACGACAGGTCGGTGGAGAAATGGTGCGAGAAGCTCTTCGTCAGCGACAGCTCGAAGCCGCGCGAGCTGGCGTAGTCGCCGTTCGTCCACACCGAGACCTGGTTGCCGGCGGCGTCCTTCTCCGGCCGCACCGTGAGGAGTCCATAGATGTCGCGGAAGAACAGCGAGAACTGCCCGTAGAGGTCCGTCGTGAACAGGTGCTGGAGCGAAGCCTGGTAGGCGACGTCGGTCTCGGGCTCGAGATCCGGGTTCCCCTGGGTCGCCACCGAGCTCGAGAGGCCGCGGTTCTCGAACAGCGCCATGGAGCTGACCGTCTGGTAGGTCCAGCCGTAGTTGAAGCTGATCGCGTCGCGCACGCTCACCGGGTAGGAAACCCCGAGCCTGGGGCTCAGCTGGTGCTTGAAGCGCTGGCCGCTCGGCAGCTCGGCCATGGACACCTGCGGGCCGGGCGAGAACACGTCGAAGCGCAGGCCGGTGGAGAGCGTCAGCCCCTCGAAGTGCCAGAGGTCGTGCACGAACGCTCCCGCCTGCGGGTACTCGTTCCGGTAGTCGGAGCGCACCGTGCCCGGAAGGCCGTTCGCCTCGCCGTTCGGGAACGTGAGCGCCAGGTTGCTCACCCGGTGCTCGTGCGCCTCGAGACCCGCCTTCACCCGGTGGCGCGCCCAGCGCTCGGTGGTGACGTCGCCCTTGAACGTCCACGCGCTCGAGCGCGCGTCGGAGTAGAGCGGGTAATCGCCGTGCGTGGCGTAGTACGGGTTGGCCTCGCTCCCGGTGGTGGTGTTGCCCGACCAGTAGAACGGCGCCTGCACCGCGTACTCCCACGGCTCCTTGCCGCCCACCGAGTTCGTGGTCGCGAACTCGATGCGGGCGAGGCGCGCGTTCACCACCCAGGCGCTGGACGGCACCAGCCGCCACGACGCGGTGAGCTGCCGGTAGCGGTCGTCGAGCGTGGGCACGTGATCGGCCATGTTCATCGCCACCGAGTTCGAGTCCACGGCGTTCGCCGACCACGAGCCGTAGCGCGGCGTGACCTGGCCGTTGCCGAGGCTGGTGTCGTACGTCACCTGGACGAAGCCGCTGCGGCTCCACGAGTGCACGTAGGGCGTGCGGATCGAGCGGTTCGCGATCGCCTCGAACGTGAAGTGGTTCGCGGCCGAGGGCGACCACGCCAGCTTCCACAGCGTGTTCACCTGGTTCTGCTGGCGGTTCCCGACGCGGATGAAGTCGAGGATCGTCCGCCCCGGGTGGTCCATGCCCGAGGCCGGCCAGCCGTCCTGGTACGTGCCCTCGTACGTGGCGAACCAGGTCAGGCCGCGCACCGACGTCGGCCCGCCGGCGTCGAGCGACAGCCGGTCGTAGCGGTCGAACGACTTGGTGGGATCGCCGAAGCGGTCGGTGTCCCAGCGCACGTTGCCGCCGAAGCGCGCTCCGCCCTCGCGCGTGGTCACGGCGAGCACGCCCGCGAGCGCGTTGCCGGTCTCGGGGTTCACCCCGCCCGAGACCAGCTCCACGCTGGAGACGGCGGCCACCGCCACCTCCGCGTTGCGGCTGCCGAGCACGTCGAACGCCTCGATGCCGCCCACGAGCACCTTGAGCTCGTCGGCGCGGCCGCCGCGCACGTGCAGCTCGCCTCCGCTGTTGACCACGCCCGCCAACGCGGTGAGGAACTGTCCGATGGAGTCGTAGCGCTCGTTCTCGAGCTTGGTGTGGTCGGCACGGTAGCGGGGCCCGACCTGGTCGGGCTTGACGCCGGGAGCGTTGGCGACCGATTCCACGCCGTCCACGTTCCCGACCGCGCGCTCGGCGCCGAGCGTGAGATCGAGAGCGGCCACCGCTCCGGCGTCGATGCGCACGCGCCGGCGCGCCTCCTCGCGCCCGAGCACCCGTGCCACGACCTCGAGCTCACCCGGCGGCAGGTCGGTGAGGATGTAGCGCCCGAACGCATCCGCGCGCATGCCCCGATGGAGCGCCGGGATCCCGACGTCGGCGTACTCCGCCGGCGTTCGGGCATCGAGCCACACCGTGCCGCGCAACGTGCCGGTGGCGGCAGGTGCGATCGAGCCCGGGGGCGAGGTCGTGGGCGGCGCGGCGAGCGCGGGACGCCAGACCGCGATCGAACTCGTGGCCAGCATCGTGGAAGCGAGCAGGGCGTGACGGGTGACCAGTGCACGCAGTGCCGTGCGCATCTCGTGAGTTCCAGACCCCCGGTCTGGACTCCCGGTGCGTTGTCGTGCCGGAGGGGAGGTTCGCGCTCGCCGCCGGCCGGGTCAAGACGAAAACGCGGGTCGCTTCAGCTGCGCGCCACGGCCCCGCGCGGCAGCGTCTCCAGCGCCAGCTTGCTCGCGCCGGGGTCGATCGGGACCGGGTAGTTCCCGGTGAAGCAGGCGCGGCAGAAGCGGCGCGGCTCGCGCTCCGAGGCGAGCAGGCCCTCGAGCGAGATGTAGCCGAGCGAATCGACGCCGAGGAACTCGCGGATCTCCGCCACCGTCTTCAGCGCCCCGATCAGCTCGCGCCGGCTCGGCGTGTCGATGCCGTAGAAGCACGGGTGCGTGACCGGCGGCGAGCCGACGCGGAAGTGCACCGTGGCGGCCCCGGCGCGACGCACGAGGCGCACCAGCTTGCGGCTCGTGGTGCCGCGCACGATGGAGTCGTCCACGATGACCACGCGCTTGTCCTTGAGCACTTCGCTCACCGGGTTGAACTTCACGCGCACGCCGAAGTCGCGCCCGCTCTGCACCGGCTGGATGAACGTGCGCCCGACGTAGTGGTTGCGGATCAGGCCCAGCTCGTACGGGATGCCCGAGGCCTCGGCGAAGCCCAGCGCGATCGAGTTGCTCGAGTCGGGCACCGCGATGAC
>DATLUU010000098.1:0-3772 GCA_035577885.1 Verrucomicrobiia bacterium | reverse complement strand
CACGCCGTGCTGCCGCTGCTCGAACAGCGCGAGGGCCGGCCGCAGGACCGGATCCGTGTCGTGTTCGAGGGCGGCTTCTGCGAGCAGCCGCCGTTCGACCTGATCCGCGCCATCGGCCGCTCGTGCTACGTGGTCGACGACGACCTGCTGATCGGGCTGCGCTGGATACTTTCTGATGTGCCACTCACGGGTGATCCGCTGGACCGGCTCGCGGAAAGCTATCTCGAGCGCTCGAGCTACAGCCCCGTCCAGCACGATCCGCGCAAGCCCAAGGAGACGATGCTGCTCGAGCGCGTGCGCGCGGCCGGGGCGCGCGCCGTGATCGTGTCCGCGGCCAAGATGTGCGAGCCCGGGCTCGAGGAGCAGGTGGCCTACGTCCACGCGCTCGACGAGGCGCACGTGCCGTACTTCGTGACCGAGTTCGAGGAGAGCATGACCAGCTTCGACCAGCTCGAGATCCAGCTCGAGACGTTCGTCGAGAACCTGCTGTTCGCCGAGGAGGTGTCGTCATGAGTGGGGAGAACGACGGGCTCCTCGGGCGCGGGAACCGAGACGGCGCCCGGCTTTTTCGGGAGTGGTTCGACGGGCTCACCGCGCACGCCGAAGCCGGCGGCGGCGCCGCGTACGTGTTCGTGATGGGGAGCCTCGGCGAGCTGCTGCGGACGTTCGACCTGCCGCTGGTCTTCCCCGAGATCAACTCGCTCCAGACCGCGGTGCGCCACCAGGCGCACGAGTACCTGAACGAGGCGGAGGACATCGGCTACTCGCCGGACATCTGCGGCTACGTGAAGGCGGACGTCGCGACCCAGCGGCGCGGCGGCCTGCTGCCCATGGGACGTATCCCCAGGCCGTCCATCGCCGTGCTCACGAACGCGTGCAACACGTACATCAAGTGGGCGGAGATCTGGGAGCGCATGTATCACATGCCCTCCTACGTGCTCGACATCCCCGGCACGCGCGAAGCCGGCGGCCAGACGTGGCGCGGCGACGGCGGGTTCGAGCGCGACCGGAGCTACGTCACCGCCCAGCTCCGCGAGCTGATCGGCGTCCTCGAGGGCGTGACCGGGAAGCGCTTCGACATCGACCGGCTGCGCGAGACGATGGGCCATGCCAACCGCATGAGCCGGAGCTGGAAGCGCGTGCTCGAACTCAATCGCAGCCGCCCCGCGCCGTTCAACGCGCTCTCCGACGGCACGATCTACCTCGGGGTCTGTAACGGCTTCCGCGGCGACGAGCGCGGCGCGCGCTATTTCGAAGATCTGGTCGAGGAGATGGAGGCGAAGCGCGACCGCGGGCTCGGCACGCTCACCGACGAACAGTTCCGGCTCGTGTTCGTGGGCGTGCCCTGCTATCCGATCTTCCGCCGCTTCAACGAGATGTTCATGGAGCACGGCGGCACGTTCGTCCACTCCACGTACCTGTGGTTCGCCTCCGGCGGCGCAAACATGGGCTGGGAGTACGACCTCGCGAACCCGGTGGAGAGCCTCGCCGAGGGGCTGCTCGTGGGCGTGCGCGACGCCATGGACAGCATGTTCTTCCAGACCCAGGCGCTGGCGCGGATGATCGACGAGCACGCGGTCGACGGCATCGTCTTCCACCCCATCAAGAGCTGCCGCACGGTGTCGACCGGGCTCGCCGACAACCGGCGCGCGCTCATGGCGCTGCGCGACATCCCGAGCCTCTACATCGAGTCCGACATGATGGACAAGCGTGTGGTCTCGGAAGCGCAGCTCAAGAACCGGATCGACGCCTTCTTCGAAGGCCTGCAATCGCGGCGGTTGCAACTCGCGGCCGGCCGCTAGGAGGAGACCATGGCGTACGCAGCCGGCGTGGACGTGGGCTCCACGCAGACGAAAGCGGTGCTGATCGACGAGCGCGGCGCGATCGTGGGGCGCTCGCTGGTGATGACCGGCGCCAACGTCATCAAGGCGGCGGAGTCGGCGTTCGCGGAAGCGCTCGCCGCGGCCGACGTGCGTGAGGAGGAAGTGGAATACGTCGTCGGCACCGGCTACGGCCGCTACAAGGTGACCTTCGGCAACACCCAGGTCACCGAGATCAGCTGCCATGGCCGCGGCGCCGTGCACATGTTCCCCGCCACGCGCACGGTCGTGGACATGGGCGGCCAGGACACCAAGGCGATCCGCGTCTCGCCGCGCGGCGAGATCATCGACTTCTGCATGAACGACAAGTGCGCGGCCGGCACGGGGCGGTTCCTGGGGGCCGCCTCGGCCGCGCTGGAGATCCCGCTCGACGAGCTGGGCGGCACCGCGCTCCGCGGCGAGCGCCCGGTGCGCATCAGCACCACGTGCACGGTGTTCGCCGAGTCCGAGGTGCTGTCGTGGCTCGGGAAGGGGAAGCGCGTCGAGGACATCCTGCTCGGTGTGCACCAGTCGATCGCGGTGCGCTCGGCGGGGCTGCTGCGCCGGGTCGGGATCGAGGACGAAGTCACGTTCACCGGCGGCGTGGCTCGGAACGCGGCCATGATCGCCACGCTCGAGCAGGCGGTGGGCACGCGGCTCAACGTCAGCGAGGACTCGCACTACATGGGCGCGCTCGGCGCGGCGCTGTTCGCGCGGGACCACATTCTCTCCAGCCGCACACCCGCCGCGGCTCGACTGGAGGCGTCATGAGACTCACCGCCGGAGTCGACGTCGGCTCGACCTACACGAAGGTCGTGCTCGTGGACCATGCCGGGGAGGTGCTCGCCACGGCGATGGAGCCGACCGGGTTCCGCCTCGCCGAGGTTGCCGCGCTGGCCCTGGACAAGGCACTCGCGGTCGCCGGGCTCGAGCGCAAGCAGGTCGCCTACGTGGTGGCGACCGGCTTCGGCCGCCACCAGGTGGCGTTCGCCGACGTCCACATCACCGACCTCACTGCCGCCGCACGCGGCGCCACGCGGCTCTACCCCGGCACGCGCACCATCCTCGACGTGGGTGGCCAGACGATGAAGGCGAGCCGGCTCGGGGACGGCGCCACGGTGCGGTCGTTCCGCCTGAACGACAAGTGCGCGGCCGGCACCGGCGCGTTCCTGGAGAAGACCGCGCGCTACATGGGCTACTCGACCCCGGAGATCGGCCCGCTGGTCGAGACCTCCAAGGACGCGACGTCGATCTCGGGCGTGTGCGCCGTGTTCGCCGAATCCGAGGTGATCAACCACCTGTCGCAGGGCGTGGCGCCCGCGGACATCATGCACGGAGCCATCGTCTCGCTCGTTGGCCGCTCGGTGCAGTTGATGAAGCGCGTGCAGATGGAGAAGGAGTTCACGCTGATCGGCGGCATCCTGCGCTTCGAGGCCATGGCGCGCGTCGTGCGTGAGACACTCCAGTCCGAGGTGAACGTGCCGTCGCCCGCGCTCGTCCAGTACGTGCCCGCGTTCGGGGCCGCGCTCCTCGGCCAGCGCCGGCTGGACGTGATCGAGGCCGGTCCGCCTGCCGCGAGCGAGGCCGCGGTATGAGACGCATCGAGCGGCTTTCACCGCCCGACGACGTGCGCCCGCTCGTGGCGCTGGTGCGCAACGAGGCCGTGCGCACCGATTCCGCCGAGCGCATCCGCCCCGATCCTGCGCGGCTCGCCGCGGGCTGGGAGCGGCGTTTCGTCATCGAGCGCGAGCGCGCGGCCGACCTCGTCCGGCTCTATGCCGTGGCCGGCTACGAGGTGGAGGTGGATCCCGTTCCCCCGGAAACGCTCGCCGACGAGTGCGACGGCTGCCGGGTCGTGTTCCTGCGCGAGTACGTGTCGATCTACACGCGGCGGAAGGGCCCGGAACCCTAGG
>DATLUU010000097.1:0-3340 GCA_035577885.1 Verrucomicrobiia bacterium | reverse complement strand
GTGCGTTCGGCTTCGTACTGGTTGTGCGCCCGGCAGCGCAGTCGCACGTTCTCGACCGTGGACTCGCCGCCGCGCGCGACCGGGACCTCGTGGTCGAACTCGAGCCGTTTGCGCGCTTCGCATCGCCGTCCCGATTCGCTCACGTACGTACAGCGGCACTCGTCGCGCTTCACGACGACCCGCTTCACGTGGGCGGGAACGTAGTGGCTTCCCGGCGCGGGCGTCGCCCCGGGGCGACCGGGCCGGTCCGTGATCCCGAATCTCGTCCGCTCGAGCCGCTCGACGAGCAGATCGAGCGCCCGGTCGAGCACGGTCGCGATGTCGCCGTCGGGGACCTGGTGGCCGAGCAGCTCCTGTGCGTAGCGCAGCTTGTCGTGCGTGGATCCGTCCATCGTCAATTGGAGCGCGAACTTCTGCGGCGCCACCGGCGTGACGCGAGCGCGCTCGTGAACATGCCCCGGGGCATGTTCGCCACCGGAAGACCCCGTCATTCCGTGGCCGGCAGCATGCCCCGGGGCATGCTCGCCGGGGTCGGCGGCCGAGGGGCTCGGCACCAGGAGCGTCGGGGACGCGAGCTTTGGGAATCGCTCCGCGACGAGCCTCTCGATCTCCGATTTCCGCTTGTGCGTGGCGGCAGCCAGGAGTTCGGCCGTGTTCTCGGGCGTCAGGTGCGGAGCCAGGAGGACCAACCCGCTCAGGTGGACGTGGCCCTCGGCCAATGCCGCGAAGATCGCAGGACACAGGCGTCCGGCGCGGGCGACCTGGATGCGCTTGGCCGCGGCGTCCTCGGACAGCCGTAACTCGCCGACGCAGTATGCGGATATCGAATCATAGGCTTCCGGCACGTACGCCTTCCGGAAGTCGACCTCGGCGATATGCGCGAGCACGTCAGCACTGGTTTCGCGTTCTCTTGCGGCGAGCTTCTTCAGGTCGCGGTGCAGGACGGCATCCGGCAGGTGACCGAGTGCGTAGCACTTCACGGCGGACTCCACCACGGGGGCGGGGAGTCGGGGGCTCGTGCGCGAAGTCTACAGCTCGACTTTCCGGCACTCGAGGATCAGCGGAGAGCGCCGAATCGAGGTCGCGATGACATTTTCGATGGTCGCAGCGCCGGGATTCGATCGGACGCGCCCCGCGCGCGCGAGGTGTCGTGCGCGGAGGGCACTCGCGGAGGAACCCATCCGTGCGTCGCAATTCGGTCAAGCCAAGTTCTTGTCAGCTCATGCAGACGCCAGGCCCACCGAAGAGGGTCGACACGACCCGCACAGCACAGGCTGGCTACAGCAGCGACTTGATCCAGCCGCCGTCCACGGCGATCGTCTGGCCGGTGATGTAGCTCGCGCGCTCCGAGGCGAGGAACGCGGCGAGCGCGGCGAACTCGCGCGGCTCGGCGAGCCGGCCGAGCGGGATCTCGCGCTCCCAGCGCGTGACCGCCTTCTCGGGCGAGATCCCCTCGCGCTCCGCGATCACGCGCGACAGCTCCTCCACGCGCTCCGTGCGCGTGTAACCGGGCATCAGGTTGTTCACGGTCACGCCGAAGCTGCCGACCTCGTTCGCGAGCGTGCGCGCCCAGCCGACGACCGCCGCCCGCAGGCTGTTCGAGAGCATCAGGTTCTCGATCGGCTGCTTCACCGCGATCGAGCTGACGTTGAGGATGCGGCCCCAGCGGCGCTGCTCCATGCCGGGGAGCACGCGGCGCGCCAGCTCGATGGGCCCGTAGAGCACCAGCTCGGTGGCCTTCTGCCACTCCCCGGGATCCATGGATTCGAAGCGGCCGGCCGGCGGCCCACCGCTGTTCGTGAGCAGGATGTCCACGCGGCCATAGATCGAGAGCGTGGCGTCCACGAACGCGCCGATGTCGCCGGCGCGCGACACGTCGGCCGCGCGTGCCAGCACCTCGGCGCCGGTCTTGGTCGCGATCTCGTGTGCCACCGCCTCGATGGCTTCGGCGTTGCGCGAGCAGATCGCCAGCTTCGCGCCCTCGGCGGCCAGCTCCTCGGCCACGGCGCGGCCGAGGCCCTTCGAGGCCGCGGCGACGAGCGCGACTTTCCCCCGGAGCCCGAGGTCCATCTACTTGTGGTTGCGCAGGTAGGCGTCGGTCTTGTTGACCCAGTCCCAGCGCGGCGGGCTGAAGACGTCGATCGCGAACACGTCGTCCTGCGCCTCGGCGCGGTGCGGAACGTGGGCCGGGATCTGCAGCACCTCGCCGGCCTTGACGTCGAGCACCTTCTCCTCGTCGCCGATCCAGAACCGCAGCGTGCCCTTGACCACGTAGCTGAACTGCTCGTTCTCGTGGCTGTGCTTGGGCGCGCCGCCGCCCGGGGCCAGGAACACCTGCGCCATCGTGATCTGCTCGCCGCTCACGAGCTTCCTGCCGAACGTGGCGTTCACCTCATCGCGGGGCATGTCGTCCCAGCGCGTGTGCGTGACGGCCTTGAGCGTCTCCATCGAACGTTCCTCCTCTCTAGACCACGTCGAAACGCGGCGCCGCGGGGATCGCGCCGCACGCGAGCGCGCGCTCGTACAGCAGCTTCAACCCGGCGCGCCCGCGCTCGCCCATCTCCAGCGTCAGCTCGTTCACGTACATGTGCACGAACATCTTCCCCTGCGAGGTGTCGAGCCCGCGCCCGAACTGCAGCGCGTAGCGGATCGCCTCGTCCTCGTGCGCGAACGCCACCTCGATGCTATTCCGAAAACCCGCGCTGCACGCGCGCATCAGCGGCTCGCCGAGATCGCGGCGCACGATATCCAGGCCCAGCGGCACCGGAAGCCCGTCGCGCTGCTTCCACAGCTCGCCGAAGTCGATCACCTTGACGAGTCCCTCGGAGTGATACGTGAGCTGGCTCTCGTGGATGATCACGCCCGCGTCCACCTCGCGCTCGCGCACGGCGCGCGGGATGTCGTCGAACATGACCTCCACCGGCACCACGTCCGGGCACTCGATCCGGAGCAGCAGCGCCGCGGTGGTGAGCTTGCCCGGGATCGCGACGCGCTTGCCGCGCAGGCTCTCCGGTGTGCGCGCCTCGCGCGCCACCAGCACCGGGCCGTAGCCCCAGCCGAAGCTCGCCCCGCACGCCATCACCCCGTAGCGGTCGGCGAGGTGCGCGTACGCGTGCGCGCTGCACGCGGTGATCTCGAGATCAGCGTCCCGCAGGGCACGGGCGTTCAAGCTCTGGATGTCCTCGAGCACGTGCTCCACGCGGCAGCCGTCGATGACGGCCTCGCCGGTGTGGAAGCCGTAGAACATGTAGGCGTCGTCGGCGTCCGGGCTGTGGCCGAAGCGGACGGTGCGGAGCGCGGTGGTCGGGGCGGGCATGGGGTCCGGGGGGTCGGGGGTGTT
>DATLUU010000096.1:0-5406 GCA_035577885.1 Verrucomicrobiia bacterium | reverse complement strand
TCTCCTACGTGGCCGAGTCGGGCGCCAGCGCGCTCACCTCGCCCGACGTGGCGGTGCCCAAGGGGCGCGATCCGCGGGCCATGGCCGCCGCCGGCGACATCCCCGTCACCTACGTGCCGGCGCGCAACGCGCTCTTCCTCTGCCACGCGCTCGCCTGGGCCGAGGTGCTGGGCGCCGCCGACCTCTTCGCCGGCATGAACGCGCTCGACTACTCCGGCTATCCCGACTGCCGCCCGGAGTTCGTGCGCGCGTTCGAATCGCTGGCGAACGTCGCCACGCGTGCCGGCGTCGAGGGCGCGCGTTTCACCGTGCGCACGCCGCTCATGGCGCTCGACAAGGCCGGCATCATCCGGCTGGGAACGTCGCTGGGCGTGGACTACGCGCTCACGCACTCCTGCTACGATCCCACCCCCGAGGGGCTCGCGTGCGGCGCCTGCGACAGCTGCCAGCTGCGCGCCAAGGGTTTCCGCGAGGCGGGCGTGCCCGATCCCACGCGCTACGCCGTCCACACGTAGGAGAGCCGTGCGAGTCGAGCTCACGAAGGACTTCACGTTCGAATCCGCGCACCGTCTGCCGATGGTGCCGAGCGACCACAAGTGCTTCCGCATGCACGGGCACTCGTACCGGATCGAGGTGTGTATCGCCGGCGAGGTGGACCCGAAGCTGGGCTGGCTCGTGGATTTCGGCGACATCGCCGCGCGCGTCGAGCCGGTGCTCAAGTCCGAGCTGGACCACCGTGTGTTGAACGACGTGCCCGGGCTCGAGAACCCCACGTCGGAGATCCTCGCCGCGTGGTTGTGGAAGCGGCTCTCGCCGCTCGTGCCCCAGCTGTCGGCGATCACCGTACACGAGACGTGTACGGCTCGGTGCGTTTACCGAGGCGCGTGAAGTAAACACCCGGTGCGTCGCGCCGCTCGTGCGCGCCGCTCGAACCGGAGCCGCGTGCGCCGGTCCGCCCCCACCTCGTGCGCGCGCCGGCGCCGGCGCGGATTCACCCGCTCCTGACGGGCGCCGGGGGATCAGCGCGCATCGTTAAGCGTGAATGCAGAGCTCCCCACGCTCCCGAAAAACATGGCCTCAAGCCCGGCCGCACGGGGCCGAAACCAATGCGGGATTCGCATGGGGCCAGGGAGCGGGACCTATGAACGAGCGCATCTTCGTCACCGGCGCGTGCGGCTACATCGGCAATGCCATCGCCGCGCGCCTCGCCCGCAAGGGGCACAAGGTGTACGGGCTCACGCGCAGCCGCGAGCACGCGCGCGCGCTCGAAGCCTCGGGGATCCACCCGGTCCTCGGCGACCTCGCGGGCGAGCAGGACTGGCTCGGCGTGCTGCAGAACTGCGACGGCGCCGTGCACACCGCGTTCGACGGCGAGAACGGCGCCGCCGACGTCGACCATGCGGCGCTCGAGGCGCTGCGGCTCGCCTCGCTCGACGGCCGCGTCCGCCGCGTGCTCTACACGAGCGGGACCTGGGTGCACGGGCATGGGGATGCCGGCACCGCCGACGAGCGCACGCCGCTCGCACCGCTCGCGGTCGTCCAGTGGCGCGCGGCGCACGAGGAGATCGCGCTCGACCTCGCGGCGCACGACGTCGACGTGGTGATCCTGCGCCCGGGCATGGCCTACGGCGAGCACCGCGGCATGCTCGGCGGCTGGTTCGCGGAGGCGCACGACGTGCACACGGTGACCTACCCCGGCGACGGCTCGCAGCACTGGAGCCTCGTCCACCGCGACGATCTCGCCGAGGCCTACGCGCTGGCGTACGAGCACGGCGGGGCGGGCGAGCGCTACCTGCTCGCGGACGAATCCCGTTTCACGGTGAAGGAGCTGGCCGAGGCGGTGGCCGAGGCCACGGGCTCGAGGGCGATTCCGTGGCCGGCCGAGGAACTGGTGAAGGCCATGGGCGGCTACGGCGAGGCGCTCTTGAACGACCTCACCGTGTCGAGCGCCAAGGCGCGTCGCGAGCTGGGCTGGGTGCCGCGGCACACGTCGTTCGTCGCCGAGGCCCGCGACCTGTGGCGCGAGTGGCAGGCCGGGCGGGCGACGCCGGTCCGCTAGCGGTGGACTAGAATCCACCGCTGGATGCTCCCCCTCCCCTCGTTACCGCGCGCGCTCCGCTGGGCGTTGATCGCCGCGGCGCTCCTGCTCGTCGGCGCGATCGTCGTGCCACTGCTCGTCACCCCCTGGCTCGGCGCGCGCGTGCAGGCGTTCGCCCGCGCGCGCGGGCTCGAGGCGTCGTGGAACCGGCTCGCGTTCCAGTGGCCCGCCACCGTGGTGCTGCGCGGGATCTCGCTCCACCATGGGGCGCCCGCCGGCAACGGCGGGCCCGACGTGGTCGTGTTCAGCGCCGATCGCGCCGAGGCTTCGCTCGCGCCCCGGCTCGGCAGCCTCAAGCCGCGCGTCGCGCGCCTGGTCCTGGGCGGCGCCAGGATCGCGCTGCCCGCCGAGTCCGAGGGCACGAGCGAAGCGGGTGCGGATGAAAAGCGCGGAGGCCCCGCCTCGCCCAAGGTGCGCGCCGCGGCGGAGCAGTTCGTGGAAGCCCTCCTGCTCCCCGCGCGGCGCCTGCCCGAGCTCGAGCTCTCCGACATCGACATCGTGCGCGGCGACTCGCTGTTCGCGCGGCTCGACGCGCTCTCGCTCGTCCACCGCACGGGCGGCGCGCAGTTCGCGGCCGTGGGGCTCCTCGCCGGCGACCAGCACGTGCCGTTCGACGCCACGCTCCAGTGGCGGGCCGACGACCGCCTCTCGGGACGCGCGAGCTTCCGCATCCCCGACGAGCGCGGCGACAGCTCGCCGCTCGCGCTCCTCTTCGACGGCCGCGTCACGCAGGACCGCCACGCGGGCGTGGTGCGCATCGAGCCGGGCACGCGGCTCACCGTGGGCCAGGCCGGGGTCGCGCTCGATGCCGAGGTGGATCGCGCCGGGCCGCGGTTCCGGCTCGCGTGCGAGGTCGACCATCTCTCGGCGGACGCGGTGCAGCAGAGCGTGCCGCGCGCCGTGATGGGGCCGCTGCGCGACCTCGCGGTCACCGGCTCGTGGGACTGGCGCGCGAGCGTGGACGTGAACGTGGCGCAGCCCGACAGCACGCATTTCAGCGCCGACGTCATCCCGCACGGGCTCGCGCTCGACCCGAAAGGCTCGCGGCTGCGGCTTTCCGAGCTCGCGCGGCCGTTCGTGGCCGCGATCCACGTGCCGCCCGACCGCATCGTCTACCGCGACCTTTCCGATTCGAACGAGAACTACCGGCCGCTCACGCGCATCAGCCCGCTCTTGAAGGCGGCCGTGCTCACGAACGAGGACGGCGGCTTCTACCAGCACCGCGGCTTCAACCCGGGCGCGATCCAGGGCGCGATGGCCGACAACCTGCGCGCCGGCGCGTTCCGGCGCGGCGCCGGCACCATCACCATGCAGCTCGCGCGCAACCTCTACCTCGGGCACAAGCGCACGCTGTCGCGCAAGGCGCAGGAGGTGGTGATGGCGTGGGTGCTCGAACACTTGACGGGTCTATCGAAGGACCGGCTGCTCGAGATCTACCTGAACATCATCGAGTGGGGCCCCGATGTGCACGGCGCCAACGAGGCGGCGAGGTACTATTTCGCGAAGGACGCCTCCGAGCTGAGCCTCGACGAGGCGCTGTTCCTGACCGTGGTGATCCCCAGCCCGTCACGCTGGCGGACGCGCGTCGACGCCTACGGCGAGTTGCGCCCGTGGGCGCGGAGCCAGATGGCGTACATCGCGCGCAAGATGGCCGACCACCAATGGCTGGCGCCCGAGCAGGTGCCCGCCGATTCCACGCTGCACGTGACGCTGCGTGGCCGCGCGGCGGACCTGATCGCCCCCCGCGCCGCCGCTGCAGCGGACAGCATCGGCGGCTAGCCCCCGTTCTCGAACAGCGGTTCGCGCGGCGTCGACCGCGCGCGGCGTTCTCCACAGAGCGGTGATGGGCTGTGATGGAAAGTTTGCTGCTACACTGCCGCGCTCCATGGAGCCCGACGCGATGAAGAGTTCATGGCCCAACGAGTTCCACGTCTCGCGCGCGGTGCGCGAGCGCTGCGCCTTCGGCGACACGCTGTTCGCGTCGTCGGGCCACGCCGTGCTCGCGCATCCTGCTGCCGCGCAGCGCTTCGCGGCAGCGCTCGATGCCGGCCTGGGCCGCGCCCGCCAGAGCTCCGCTGCGGAGCTGTTCACGCTGGGGCTCCTGGACGAGGCCGAGCACCTCCTCATCGCACACTGGCGTGATCGCCACGACCCGAACGGTCTTCGCGACGCGCTCGCGCACCTCGAGCGCACGCTCGGGGCCTCCGAGATCAACGCGCTGCTGCTCGCGTTCATCGACGCGTTCCCGCCACGGGCGGTCCACCGCGGCGAGCAGCGTGCCGCCGACTGGCTCGCGGGGGCGGAGACCGGCGTGCGCACCGGCGTGGCGCGGACGCACCGGGAGGTGGCGCTGGAGGAGCTGCTCCTGCTCTGGCTCGAGAACGCCAACCCCGCCTGCGCGCGCTATCGCGAGCTGTTCGACGACACCGCGCTCGCGCGCGCGACCGCGTACGCGCCCGCCATGCGCGCGCTGGAGGCGTTCCTCGCCACGCGGCCCCGGCTGGCGATCACGGGGCTCACGCTCGCGGAGTCGCTGCGCGCGCCGGTGCGTGCGGCACCCGGGTCGCTCTTCGGCCAGCTCGAGTTCGTGCGCGGGGCGTGGGGCGCGGTCCTCGGCGACCTGATCGCGCGCATGCTCGAGGCGTTCGACCTCCGCCGCGACGAGGAGCGCTGGTTCGCCGCGCGCGCGGCCGGCTTCGGCGACGGCCCCGAGGCCTCGCCGCCGGACTACACGGGCGAGGCGGAGGAGAGCGAGCGCTTCAGCGCCGACGCCGAGTGGATGCCGCGCACGGTGATGATCGCCAAGAGCACGCTGGTGTGGTTGGACCAGCTCGCTCGCAAGTACCGCCGCGAGGTGTCGCGGCTGGACCACGTGCCCGACGAGGAGCTGGACCGGCTCGCAGCGTTCGGCGTCAACGCGCTGTGGCTGATCGGCGTCTGGGAGCGCTCGCCCGCCTCGCGCCGCATCAAGCAGATCGCCGGGAACCCGGACGCCGCGGCCTCGGCGTACGCGATCCACACGTACGACATCGCGCACGAGCTGGGCGGCGAGGAGGCGTGGCGGGCGTTGAGCGCGCGCGCGGGCGCGCGCGGCATCCGGCTCGCGAGCGACATGGTGCCGAACCACATGGGCCTCGACTCGCCGTGGGTCGTCGAACACCCGGACTGGTTCCTGTCGCGCCCGGAGCCGCCGTACCCCAACTACTCGTTCGAGGGCGCCGAGCTCTCGAGCGACGCGCGCGTGTCGCTCAAGATCGAGGATCACTATTGGAACCGGAGCGACGCGGCGGTGGTGTTCCGCCGGCGCG
>DATLUU010000095.1:0-4971 GCA_035577885.1 Verrucomicrobiia bacterium | reverse complement strand
CCCGACGAACACGCACGTCCCCGATGAGGATTGCGCATGGCCCGGGGAAGTCAGGCACATCTCCGCGATGATCACCGCCGCGATGGATCCCAACCCCTTTGCAAGCACCGCCCGATGGGCGCGTCGCCGGATCGTGTTACTTCCCTTGGTCGTCGTCATGTCTCCACCCTCCGGGTCCGACCGGTGCAATGGTCGCGCCGGTGTGACCGCTCGCCGCGACGGCCGTCTCCGGTGCGCGTTGCACGATTCGCGAAGGCAAACTGACGCGATCTGCGCAAACTGCGCCGGTTGCTTCGTACCGAGTCGCCTTTACCGGCGAGGCCAGCGGGCGCGGTTCACCTCGTCGACTTAGCGGGGAGAGCGCTCAACTGCCTCTGCGGGGCTGCCTTCGTATGTGGCCGTCGGCATGTTCATCTCCTTGAGGACGAGTGCCAGGGGGACGAGCGTCGTGTCTTGCTCCATCACGGCGCCGCCCATCACCGTCGCGCCAAAGTTCACGGCGCAGCGGTCCAGGATGCGCGTCCGTTTGACTCGCAAGATCATGTCTTCGAACGTGTGAAACTGCAGAAAGCCATCGACGACGCAGTCGTCGCCGAACTGCACTGCGTTCCAGTCGGAACATTGCAGCGGTTGGGACACGAGCGTTCCATGGCCGATCCGGCATCCCATGAGACGCAGGACGCGGCTGGCGAGGACGGTCCCGGCAAAAAACTGCAGAGAGCTCCGGCACCAGACGAAGAAGCAGTCCTGCGTGAAGAAATAGGCGAAGTGCTTCCAGGACCAGAAGGGCGTCGCGTGATCGGCTCCCCACTGGCGCCCGACGAGGCCTGCCTTGATCACCCCTGCCAAGAGGATCAGCGTGAGCTCGGTGAGCAAAAACGAAACCAGCACGTTGGCGACCAGGTTGAGCCCCAATCGCGAAAGGCCGAGATATGAAATCGCGAAGACGAGCCCTTCGGTGATGCGCAGCGTGCCAATGCTGAAGAGATCGTTCAGGACGACGCGTGTCAGGAAAAGGGAGAAGCCGGGCGGGGTTTCGTTCTCGGCATCCAAGGAGGTGCTCGCAAATCTCACCGGCGGGTTTCCCGCGACTGTGACGGGCTCGGGCAGCCGCGAGCGCATCTGTCGGCGGAACCGTATGTCGCTGGCCGGCGTCGAGACGCCCAGAAGAAAGTTGGCGGGGAACTTCCCGTACTCCGCCACGGAATTGTTGCCGCACAAGAAATTCCGCGGCAACTCGAGGCGGCGCAGCTTCAAGTGCTCGGCGCCGTAGTCGAGCATGTTCGTGAAGGCTTGATGGCACCAGAACGCGCGCGAGTCGGCGCTGGCAAGCTCCGGGACGAGATTGACCATGAGATCACATTCCGAGGCCCCAACTCGCGGGAAGTGCACACCGGCGAGCGCTCGCAGGTACTGCCCGATGATGGTCCAGGTCCACCGTCGCTGGATGACGTTCATCTGGTTCATCCGGTACATGAGGAGCGCGCCCCGCAGCCCGTGTGACGGGTACAACCCCGGTGCGCTGGCCGTGCAGCGGATGAAGAGGCAGCCCAGCGTCGAGGTCACGACGATGCTGACCCAGTTGGTGATGAACCCGTAGAGGGCCAGGCGCCAGACGATATCGAACAGGGGCGTCGCGCCGAAATATCCGCTTTGGAGAACAGCCCTTCCCGGAAACACGAATCCAAGGCCGACCCATGAAATCGCGATGGTGGGGGCCACGCTGAGCCAGAAGGTCAGGAAGCCTTGCATCAGGATGTTGAGGAGCTCCAGCAACCAGATCGGCTGCGTGTACCGGCAGGCACGCGCGGTCCTTTTCAGTTCGGTGCAGCGGCCAGCGAGGCGCGCGGGAGCTCCCTCCCACATCTCCTGAGTACCCACGTCGGCGAGGATGGGCGTGAACGGAGTGATCCACGCGCCACGGCCCACCGTCACATTGTTGGCCACCGCGGCCCTCATCCCGATCTTGCAGCCGCTCTCGAGGCGAATCGGGCCCACCTGCAGGCTCTGCCCCGACCACTTCGTCGTGTGGATGTAGGCCCCCGTCGCGACAGAGACGTCGTCCTCGAAGGAGATCAGATCCAGGGGCCCGGAGAGAGAGGCATCCGGTGCGCAGTGAAGATTGCGGCCGACCGTTGCGCCGAACTGCCGCAGGAAGAAGGAGGTCAGAGGTGCGCTGCGATACATCGCAGCCAGCGTGCGGAGCACCGTGCGCTCCATCCGTTCGATCCGCCAGACGCGCAGATGCATCCTGCTCCACTTCGGGTACACGCCCGGGCGGACATTGTTCTTGTGGATGTCACCACCCAGGACGAGCTTGAGCAGCATGACCCAGAGCAAAGCGGCGAAGGGTGCGATGAGACCCAGCAGGTAAGCGAGGAGCCCGGCGATCATGAACGTCGAGAAGCGAGCGGTCTCGAACGCTCCGACGCCGACGAGATCTGCAACGCCGAGGATCGCCAAGAACGCTGGGAGATACAGGACAATCGCGAAGAGGACCTGCAGGGTGGTGAAATATCGGATCGAGAGCACCTCGGCCGCTGCCTCATCGCGCCCGGCGGCCGGGGCCGCGTCGGACTTCACCAGTCCTGCGGGGGCCCGGCCTGTGTCTGGCGACCTTCGCGGGCGGACGGCGACCTTGCGTGCCGTGTTGCATTCGCCGAGGAGCGCCCGGAGCGGCACCACCCAGCCTGCCGCCTCGAGTCGCTGCGCCAGACGCGCGATGAGGATCGAGTGCCCGCCGGACTCCGCGAAGCCGTCGTCCGGTCCGAGCGGGGTCTCGAACACCGCATTGCAGATCGCCAGCACCGCCTCGCAGTCGGGGCTCAAACTCTCAGCGCGACGTTCTGGTGTGGCCTTCGCTTGCCCGTCCGACTCCGCCGCTCGAGGCGTGCCGTTTCTCAGCAGGTGAGCGAGGTCTGGCAGACGCTTCCGGTCGATCTTTCCCGAGATCGGATTGGTGACGAAGTTCTGCACGAGGAAGATCCTGCTCGGGACCGAGGGAGGCGGGAGTTGCTTAGCGAGGATGTCCGTCACCCCCGCAGCCCACGGCGCCGGCGCCGGAACAACCTCGGAGCCCGTTCCGTCGCGGAGCGAGCGCGCGGCGACAAATGCGACGAGCGAGTCGTTCTGGTTCGCGACAACGGCGGCATCGATTTCACCGAACTGCGTCTCGAGGATGTGCTCGACGGCCTCCGCCTCGACGCGGTGGCCCCGAACTTTGAGCTGCGCGTCGATCCGGCCGAGGAAGTGCGCCCGCTGCGTTCGGATATCGATCGTGCATTTGTCTCCGGTGCGGTAGAGGCGGCCGAGCTGAGGATGGGTGATGAACTTCCGCGCGGTTTTTTTTGGTAGGTTGTGGTACCCGCGCGCGAGGTGCACGCCCCCGATGCAGAGCTCTCCGACCTGTCCGTGAGGCAGTGGGCGCAGCTGCCCCACCTCGAGGACCACATACGTGACGTTGGGAAATGGTGAGCCGATGGTGACGGGCTCTCCCGGCCGGAGTGACTGCCGGCTCGTATCGGTGCTCGCTTCCGTGGGGCCGTACGTGTTGATGATCTGCCGTCGGCCCCGTGTCCACGGCTCCACGAGCGCCTCCGGGAACGCTTCGCCCGCCGGTACGATGTAGCGGCACAACGGATAGGGGAGATCCAGCTCCGGTGTATCCGTGAGGGTCGTGAGCAGCACCGGCGGACAGAAAAGGACCGTGACCTCGGCTTCCCGGAGGACGGCGACGAGGTCCGTGCCGGACCGGAGCTGTTCTTTCGTCAGCAAGACGACGGCGCAGCCCGACACCCAGGCGCTGTACATCTCCGAGATGCTGCCGTCGTAAGCCAGCGACGACGTCAGCGAGGTCGCATCCATGCCAGGGAGGAGATCGAAGTAATCGGCGTAGCTCAGGGCGAGGTTCACGTAACCCGCGTGCGGGCACTCCACGCCCTTGGGCATCCCCGTGGTCCCGCTCGTGTAGAAGATCGCCGCCAGGCGCTGCGCGGGGTCATCCAGCCAGTCCGGTGGCACGCGCGGGGACTTTCTCTCCGGCAGCGCCATGACGTTCAGGGCCGGGAGGCCGCGGAACTGGTCCATTCCCCGCGTGAGGACGACAACGGGACGAGCGTCCTTCAGCATGTGGCTGATCAGCGCGTCGGGCAGGGCCGCATCGAGGAACATGAAGGTTCCGCCAGCCTTGAGAACGCCGAGATGAGCGGCCACGACCTGCCAGTTGTCCTGTGACATCGCCACGGCCACGACCTGGTCGGGGCCCGTGAGGAAGGGAGCGACGGCCTCGGCCACTTCCTCGGCTCGCCGTTCGAGCTCGGCGAAGGTCAGGGATTCGCCCGTGTGCGGAACCTGCAGGGCCGTGAGATCGGGAAACCGCTCGGCGGAGCGCGTGAAGACCTCGGTGAGCCACCGGACTCCCTTTTGATGCGGCACGCTCACGAGGCTGCGCTCGTCAAAACAATCCGTGAGGCCGAAGGGGGAGGTGTCCGTCGCCGCCGCTGCTGCCCCCCGGCGGTACATCCGCCAGACCACGAAGGTCAGAACAAGGACGATCGCAATCGCGGCTATGACCGGCATGACTGACAACCTCGCTGCCCGCGTGATTTACGCGGTGGTCAGTCGAAGTATCGTTGCAGTGGCCCTTTCCGGCGGGTGTCCAGAGTCGCGCAATGAAAGCCGCCTCCCAGCAACTGGGCGTGCCGCAACTTGACGGGGACTACGTCGAGCCCCTTCTTCTCCAGGAGCCTGATCAAGGCCCGCTGATCTCGATCCACGACGACCGTGTTCGGATTGATGCTGAAGGCGTTCATGTCGATCCAGTCACTGCCAATCAACTGGGACGGCTCGTCGCCATGACCGCCTACGTTCTCCATTGGCGGGCTGTAGATGATTTCCCATTGCTTGAGCACCGCCGGCAACGTGTCATCGCGGACGCGAGCTGGATTGCAGAGCAGCAGGCCCGGGCGCAAC
>DATLUU010000094.1:0-12001 GCA_035577885.1 Verrucomicrobiia bacterium | reverse complement strand
GAGCGGCCGTTGGGGCATGGCGTTCAAGGCGCTGGTGGCGCTGGACCTGCTCTACATCGCCACCGCGCTCGCGTTCGTGGCGCTCTACACCGGCCGCAACTATCGGAACGTGGTCGGGCGCCCGATCGCGGTGGTCGACTTCCGGCGCTCGGCGCTGGACCTGCCGCCGGAGCGGTCGGCGAACCGGCTCCCGGGCGCGGTGGCGCGAGCGGACCGGGAATAGAGCTCGACAACTTGAGTCGGCGCAAGTTCGGTTCGCGTGTTTGCAACGAGTTGCGCCACGCGCCACCCACCTGCTCTCGGGCTCGCTGCTCGCCTTGCTGTCAGCTCGTCCGGGTCCCGGACTTCGCCGCGATGAACTCGGCGAAGCTCGCCACCACCCACTCGCGCATCTCCGGCGTCACGCCCGGCCACACCCCGATCCAGAACGTGTCGCGCATCACGCGGTCGGTGTTCTTGAGCTCGCCGACCACCCGGTGCGGCGCGTCCTTGAACGCGGGCTGGCGCGTCATGTCGCCGGCGAACAGCATCCGCGTCGCGATCTTCCGCGACTCGAGCCAGGCCACCAGCTCGCCGCGCGTGAACGGCGCGCCCTCGCGCACGCTGATCAGGAACCCGAACCACGACGGATCGCTGCCGGGCGTGGGTTCCGGGAGCAACAACCACTCTTCCCAGCGAGCCAAGGCCTCGCGGTAGTACTTCCAGTTCGCCTTCCGCGCCGCGATGAAGCCGGGCAGCTTCTTCATCTGCGCCATCAGCAGCGCGCCCTGGAGGTCGCTGGTCTTCAAGTTGTAGCCGATGTGCGAGTAGATGTACTTGTGGTCGTAACCGGGCGGCAGCTCGCCGAGCGTCCACTCGAAGCGCTTGCCGCAGGTGTTCTCCTTGCCGGGCATGCACCAGCAGTCGCGGCCCCAGTCGCGGAACGACTCCACGGCGCGCTTGAACCGGGCGTGGCGCGTGAACACGGCGCCGCCCTCGCCGCACGTCATGTGGTGCGCGGGGTAGAACGACAGCGTGCCGAGGTCCCCGAACGAGCCGACGAGCTTGCCCTTGTAGGTGGAGCCCAGGGCGTCGCAGCAGTCCTCGATCACCCACAGGTCGTGCTTCTTCGCCACGCCGAGCACGGCGTCCACGTTCCACGGGTTCCCGAGCGTGTGCGCGAGCATGATGGCGCGCGACTTTGGCGTCACCGCCTCTTCGAGGCGGCGGACGTCGACGTTGTACGTGCCGAGCTCGATATCCAGGAGCACGGGCACGGCCCCGCACTGGAGCGTGGGCGCGATCGTGGTGGGGAAGCCGGCGGCGACGCCGATCACCTCGTCGCCGGGCTGGAGCCGGCGCTCGCCCGCGAGCGGCGACGTGAGTGCCGAGAGCGCGAGCAGGTTCGCGGACGAGCCGCTGTTGCAGAGCATCACGTCGCGCGTGCCGAGGAAGCCGGCGAGGTCCTTCGCCACCTGCTGCGTGAAGCGGCCTTCCGTCCACCAGCCGTCGAGCGCCGCCTCGATCAGCAGCTCCATCTCCTCGTGATCGAATACCTTCCCGGACACGGGCACGGTGGTGTCGCCGGGCACGAACGGCCGGGCGCCGTGGTGGCGGTCCGCGAAGCGGCGGACCTCCGACTTGAGCGCGTCGAGATCGGTGTCGCGGTCAGTGCGTTCCGGCATACAGCTCCTTCATCCTCGGCAGGCAATCGGCGAGCGCGTCGTCGAGCGGCAGGCGCTCGACGCCGAGCAGGCGTTTCCAACGGTCGTTCCGGAGCCCGCCGCGAAGCGGCCTCGGCGCGGGCTGCGCGAGTGCTGCGGTCGGCCGCTCCTCGATGATCCCGGGGTCGGCGCCCAGCTGCCGGGCCACCCGCCGCGCCAGCTCGCCGCGCGACACCAGGTCATCGCAGCCGGCGTGCAGCAGCCGCGGGGAATCGGGAGCGAGGATAGCGCCTCGCTCGAGCAGGGTCACGGCCTGCCGCGCGAGCCACGTCGCGTAGCACGGCGTCGCCCACTGGTCCGAAGGCACGACGAGGGGTTTTCGCTCGCGCAGGTGCGTGACGCAGCGATGGACGAAGTTCCGGTCGTCGTAGCCGACGTCGAACGCATTCGTGATGCGGATGACGAGCGCGCGGGGGAGGGCGGCCAGGACCTCCTCGCCGGCGAGCTTGGTCTTCCCGTACACGCTCAGCGGCCGCACCGGCGCGTCCTCCGCGTAGGGCCCGGCGGTGCCATCGAACACGTAGTCCGATGAGAACGAGAGCAACGCCGCGCCCGCGTCGCGGCAGGCCTCGGCGACGCGCCGGACGTCGTCGACGTTCCGTGCCCGTGCTTCTTCAGGGTGCGACTCGCAGTAGTCGACGTGGGTCAGGGCGCTCGCCAGCACCACCAGCTGGCGGTCGCTCACGAGCGGCTCGAGGTTCAAGTGTTGCTTGAAGTCGAAGGCGACGAGGCCCGGCCGCGGCCGCGAGCCATGAGTGCCGGTGACGTCGTAGCCGCGCTCGCGGAGCACGCTCAAGAACGCGCCGCCCACGAGCCCCGAGGCGCCGATCACCAGGGCGCGGGCGCGGCGTGCGGATTGGTTCGCTGGGTCAGGAGCGACGGGCATGACGCGCGAACATAGCGCAGCGCTCACCCTTGGCTCTACCCGCGCGGGCCCGCCCACGGCCTGCTAGGGTGACCCGCCATGCGCAAAGCCATCATCTTCTTCGTCAGTGCGCTCGTCCTGCTCATGGCGGGCTCGGCGTGGATCGCGCTCTTTCCCACGGTGCCCGCGGACCTGGGTGGCGCGGAGAACCTCGACACGCGCGCCACGCAGGTGCAGATCCCGGTGGGCGAGGGCGATCACCTGGACGGCTGGTTCATGAAGGGCAGCCAGCCGGCGGCGGTGGTGCTATTCGCGGGCTACGCCCGCGACCACCGCAGGATGTGGCGCTACGCGGGCTTCATCCACAAGCTGGGCTCGAGCGTGCTCACGATCGACTTCCGCTCCGCGCGCGCGCTGTCGCGAAAGCCGACGACGCTCGGGTTCTGGGAGCTGCGCGATGCCCGCGCGGCGCTCGACTGGCTGCGCGAACAGCCGGGACTCGCCGGCGTGCGCGTGGCGCTGTTCGGCGAATCGCTGGGCGGCGCCACCGCGCTGGCGCTCGCGGCGCAGCGCCCCGACGTGGCCGCGGTCGTGGCCGACTGCCCGTTCTCGGACGGCTACAGCGCCATCCAGGACGGCTTCGCCTGCGAGCTCCACCTGCCGGCGCAGCCGCTGGCGTGGATCGCGCGGCAGCTGGCCCGTCTCGTCACCGGTCACGACCCGGGAGCGCTCGACGTCACGGGAGCGCTGCGCGCCTTGAGCGGCCGGCCGGTGCTGCTCATCCAGACGCGTCTCGGCGACCGCTTCTCTCTGAAGGAGGTGGACCGGCTGAACGCGTCGCTCGGCCCCCGCGGCGAGTCGTGGACGCTCGACGACGTGAAGCACACGGAGGGCTGGCTCCATCACCGCGAGGAGTACGAGCGGCGCGTGAGCCACTTCCTCGACCAGCATCTCGGCCTCTCGCAGCCGGCGGCCAGGCCGGCAGCCAAGCCAGCGGCGAAGCCCGCGGCCAAGCCGGCGAAGAAGCCGGCGACGCACTCGACCCAGCACGCCCCGGCGCACGCGCCGAAGAAGCACGCCTGAGATGAGCGCCACGATCCGCCTCGGCACGCAGGGCTGGTCCTACGTGGACTGGAACGGCGTCTTCTATCCGCCGGGCTCCAAGCAGGAGGACCGGCTCCCGTTCTATGCCGGCGTGTTCGACACGGTGGAGCTGGACACCACGTTCTACGACGCGCCCAAGCCCACGATCGCGCGCTCGTGGGCGCGGCACACGCCCGAGAGCTTCCGCTTCGCGGCGAAGCTCCCGCGCGCCATCACGCACGAGGCGCTGCTCCGCGATTCGGCGGCCGAGTTCGACGCGTTCGTGCGCTCGCTCGAGCCGCTCGGCGAGCGGCTGGGACCGCTGCTCGTACAGATGCCGGCCGAGTTCGTCCGCGACGACGATGCGGTGCGCGCGCTGGACACGTTCCTCGCCGCCCGGTCGGAGGGCGTGCGCGTGGCGGTCGAGTTCCGCCACCAGAGCTGGCACGTCGAGGCGACCTGGGAGCTGCTGCGGCGCCGCGGCGTGGCGGTGGCGTGGACCGAATGGCGCGAGCTGCCGCGGGTGACCGAGATCACCGCCGACTTCCTCTACCTGCGCTGGCTCGGCGACCGCCGCGACATCGAGCGCTACGACCGCGTGCAGATCGACCGCAGCGACTCGTTCCGCGCCTGGGAGGCGGACCTGGTGGGTGCGCTCGGCCGCGTGCGCGAGGTCTACGGCTACTTCAACAACCACTGGGCGGGACACTCGCCGGCGAGCGCCAACGAGATGAAGCGACGGCTGGGGCTCGCGACCACCGAGCCGCGCGATCACTGGCCGCAGGGCGAGCTGTTCGCATGAGCGAGCTCGGGACCGCACCGCCTCCCGCCACCGTGAGCCCGCAGGGCCCGCGGCGTGCCACCGTGGCGTTCATCTTCGTCACCGTGCTGATCGACGTGCTGGCGATCGGGCTCATCATCCCGGTGCTGCCGCGGCTCGTGGAGCAGTTCATGGGCGGCGACACGGCGCGCGCCGCGAGCGTGTACGGCGCCTTCGGCACCGCGTGGGCGCTGATGCAGTTCCTGTGCTCGCCCATCCTCGGCTCGCTCTCGGACCGCTTCGGCCGCCGCACCGTGATCCTGCTCTCGTGCCTCGGGCTCGGGCTCGACTACGTGTTCATGGCGCTCGCGCCGTCGCTCGGCTGGCTGTTCGTGGGCCGCATCATCTCCGGCATCACCGCCGCGAGTTTCTCGACCGCGCTCGCCTACGTCTCCGACGTCACGCCGCCGGAGAAGCGTGCCGCGAGCTTCGGCTTGATGGGCGCTGCGTTCGGGATGGGCTTCGTGCTCGGGCCCGCCGTGGGCGGCCTGCTGGGAGGACTGAGTCCGCGCGCGCCGTTCTGGGCCTCGGCCGTGCTGGCGCTCGCGAACGTGCTCTACGGCTGGTTCGTGCTGCCGGAATCGCTGCCGCGCGAGCATCGACGGCGCTTCGACTGGAAGCGCGCGAACCCGGTCGGGGCGCTGGCGTTGCTCGGCACGCGCAAGGGCTTGATCGGACTCGTGAGCATCTACGGCCTCTACATGCTCGCCCACCAGGCGCTCCAGAGCACGTTCGTGCTCTACACCGAGCACCGCTACCACTGGGACGCGCGCACGGTCGGGCTGATGCTCGCGGCGGTCGGCGCGTGCACGGTCGTGGTGCAGGGAGCGCTCGTGCGCCACGCGGTCGCGGGCATGGGGGAGCGGCGCACGCTGCTGCTGGGCCTCAGCGGCGGCGTGCTCGGCTTCCTCGGCTACGCGATCGCCGGGAGCAGCGGCGCGATGATGGCGGTGGTGCCCATCTTCGGCGTCATGTTCTTCACCGGTCCGCCGCTCCAGGGGTTGATGGCGCGCAGGGTGCAGGCGAACGAGTACGGGCTCCTGCAGGGCACGAATGCCAGCATCATGGGCATGGCCGGCATCATCGGGCCGGTGCTGTTCACGCAGGTGTTCGCGTTCTTCCTCCAGCCGCACCGCGGGCTCTACCTGCCGGGGGCGCCGTTCCTGCTCGGAAGCGCGATGATGGCGACGGCGTTCGTGGTCGCGTGGCGGGTGGCGAGGGTGGAGCCGGCGACGCCCAGCTAGTGTGACACTAGGCGCGAGCGCCCGCGCCCGTGTCGGCCTTGCCCTTCACCGTCGACAGCGCGCGGATCGCCGCCTCGCGGGCGGCGTCGATCTCCGCCTCGGGGCCGGAGAGGTACATGCGGCCGAAGGCTCCGAAGAGCGAGGCGTCGATCAGCTTCACGCGCGCCGCCTTCAACGCCTCGTTGGCGGCGAACGCGATGTAGCCCGCGGGCTCGCTCTCGAGGATGAACAGCGACTCGCCGGCGAGCAGCTGGTCGCCGTAGCGCATCTTGTTGATGACCTGCGCGTGGTAGGGCTCGACGGCGCGGATGACCTGGTCGCTCACCACGCGCGGCTGCACGCGGTCTTTTTCCGCGATGTCGAGATAGGCGAGCACCGCCCGGCCGGCGTCCAGCACCTGGCCCTGGTCGTGGTGGTGGATCTCGAGCAGGCCGAACGCGCGCTCGACCACCATGATCGCGGGCGTGGCCGCCGTGGCCTTCAACGCCACGTCGGTGATGCGGTTGATCACCAGCCCGGGCGCGGTCTCGATGAACATCGACGCGTCGCCCGCCACGGGTAGAAAGCCGCGCGCCGTGGTGCCGATGAACGCCGCGAGCTGCGGCTGGAGCGCGTCCAGGAACACGTAGGTGCGAAGCGTGACGTCGGCCATGGTCGGGGCACCCTACGCAGGGCGCCCGCGCGCGTCAACGGCGCTGCGAGCCGACGGGCCCGACCATTGACGATGGGAGGGAAGGCTGACAGCTTCCGCCGATGCCGCTCCTCCGCCGCCCCGCGGTGGCGATCGCGCTGCTGGCGATCGCCGCGCTTGGTCCCCGCCTCGTGGCACTGCGCATGGCCGGCTGGGACACGCTCACGCCGGACGGCGCGCGCTTCCTGAACCTCGCGCGCTCGGTCGACCGCGGGCTCGGCTACGTGACGCCCGAGGCGTGGCCGGCGTGGCTCGATCCCGCGCGCCTGCCTACGCCTGAGCGGAGCAAGGAGCCGGGCTACCCGTACGCGCTGGCGGCGGTGGGGAAGCTTAACCACGACCCGTTCCGCGCCGGGCAGTGGATCTCGCTCGTCGCGGGACTCCTGCTGCCCTTCGCCACGTGGTGGCTCGTGCGCACGCTCGAACCGGATCGCCTCGTCGCCCTGGTCGCCGCGTTGCTCGTCGCCGGGAGCCCGTTGCTCATCCGACAGTCGGCGTACGTGATGGCGGACTCGCTGTTCGCGCTGCTCGTGACCCTGGCGTTCGCGCTCGCGGCCACGCGGGCGAGCGATGCGCGGCGCGAGCTGGCGCTCGCCGCGGGCGCGGGACTGACCTTGGGCTTCGCCTACCTCGTGCGCGCGCAGGCGCTGGTGGCGCTGCCCGTGGCGCTCGGCCTGCTGGCGACGGGGCGGCCATGGCGTTCGTCGTTGCCACGGTTCGCCGGATTTCTCGTGGCGATGCTGCTGGCGCTCGCGCCATGGCTCGCGCACAACCTGCGGCTCGGCCGGCCGCTCCACGGCGACTTCATGACCACGCTGGTCATCCCGTACGTGGATCCCTTCACGTTCTATCACGGCTTGGAGCCGCCGCCGGCGCCGTTCGGCTTCCTGCTCGCCCACATGGGCGAGGTGGTGCGCCACACGCTCGGCTCGGTGAAGACGTTCGGCTGGCACACGCTGCCGCACGATCTGCTCGGGAGCAGGATCTGGCTCGTGCCGCTCGGGTTCGGGATCGGCCTCGCGCTGTCGCGCTGGCGGACGTGGTGGCCGCTGCTCGCGTTCGGCGTCCTCACCTGCGGCATCTTCTTCGTCCTCGACTGGCTGCCGCGCTACTTCTCCGCACTCGCACCGGTCGCGTGCGCGCTCACGGCATGGGGCGGGGTCTGGCTCGTGCGCGGCGCGGCGCCGCGCGCGGTCGTGGGCCCGGTCCGTGTCGAGCACGTGGCCGCGGCCGGGCTCGCCGTGCTCCTGCTCCTTTCGGCCGCGGGCGCCGCGCGGCACGCGGGCGAGACCTATCACCCCGAGTGGGCGGCCGCGCGCGCCTGGGGCCCGCGGCTGGAAGCGCGACTGGCGCCGGGGGAGGCGGTGATGGTGGACGTCACCTCCTACTGGGCGTGGACCACCGATCGGCCCGCCGTGCACGCGGTGCTCGCGGACGAGCCGCGGCTCAAGGCGACGCTGTCGCGACTGCGCGTGCGCTATGCGGTGATGACGCCCGGGTTCGCGCGCGAGTACGCCTCACGACTCCCCGCCGGCCGGCTGCCGGAATGGATCCGCCCGATCGAGGCCGACCCCGTGAACGGCACCGAGATCTACGAGGTGCGGCCGGACTGACGGCGCACCGCGCGCCCTATCCGAGCTCTCCCAGCCGCTGCCACAGCGACTCCAGCTCGGAGCGCACGCGGTCGTACTCGACCACGATCGCCTGCGAGCGCGCGGTGTCGTGGTAGAGCTCGGGATCGGCGAGCTGGTTTTCGAGCTGCTTCTGGCGCTTCTCGCGCTCGGCGATCTCGGACTCGATGCGCGCGATCTCACGCTCTCGCTTCCGGGCGGCGTTCTGTGACGCGCGATCGGGGCGCGAAGCGGTCGCGGGTGCTGCGGCCACCGCCGCGGCGGGCTTCCCCCCGCGGGCAGCGGCCTTGCCCGCGGCAGGCGCCACCCGCTCGGGCTCCGGGGCCGCCGCCATGCGCGAGAGCCGCGTCGACTCGTAGTCGTCGTAGCCGCCGGGGTAGAGCACGACCCGGCTGGCATTCACCTCGAGCACGCGCGTCGCCACGCGCGCCATGAGCGAGCGGTCGTGCGTCACCACCACCACGGCGCCCGGGTACTGGGCGAGCGCGTCCTCCAGCACTTCCTTGCCGGCCAGGTCCAGGTGGTGCGTGGGCTCGTCCATCAGCAGCAGGTTGCTGGGCGTCAGCAGCAGCCGCGCGAGCGCCACGCGCTGGCGCTCGCCGCCCGAGAGCACGCGGCAGGGCTTGAACACGTCGTCGCCCGAGAACAGGAACGTGCCGAGCAGGCTCCGAAGCCGCGGCCGCCAGGCATCGCTCGCCACCACCTCGAGGGATTCGAGCACGGTGAGCTTGCCGTCCAGCGTCTCGGCGGCGTGCTGCGCGAAGTAGCCGGCGCGCGTGAGCGGCGGCTGCTCGCGCTCGCCCGTGCGCGGCTCCAGCTGCCCCGCGATCACGCGCAGCAGCGTGGTCTTGCCGGCGCCGTTCGCGCCCACGATCGCCAGCTTCTCGCCCTTCTCGATCTCCAGCCGCGCGTGCGCGATCACGTCGGGGCCGCCGTCGTAGCCGAACGACAGGTCGCGCAGCCGCACCAGGGTGCGACCGGCGTGCGGCGGGTCGGGGAAGGAAAAGCGCAGGCTCCGCGCCGTGCGCGGGATGACCTGGTGCTGGGCCTTGAGCCGCTCGATCTGCTTGCGCTTGCTCTGCGCCTGCGCCGCCTTGGTGTTCTTGGCGCCGAAGCGCTCCACGAAGCGCTGGAGCTGGGCGATCTTGGCGTCGAGCTGCGCGTTCGCCGCGGCCGCCTGCTCACGGCGCAGCTCCTTCTCCTCCAGGTAGAGCGAGAAGCGCATGCTGTAGGGCGTGAGCTTCGCGTGCTCGAGCTCGCGCACCTCGGTCGCGACGCGGTCCAGGAACACGCGATCGTGCGACACCACCACGAGCCCGCCCCGGAACTCCTCCAGGTAGTCCTCGAGCCACTCCATCGCCGGCAGGTCGAGGTGGTTCGTGGGCTCGTCCATGAACAGCACGGTGGGATCGGCGAGCAGCAGTGCCGCGAGTGCGGCGCGCATGCGCCAGCCGCCCGAGAACTCGGCGAGCGGCCGGTCCTGGTCCGCGGGGGAGAAGCCGAGCCCGTCCAGGACGCGCCGCGCCTCGGGCTCGAGCGCGTGCTCGTCGCGGAGCTCGAGGTGGTGCTGGAGGTCGCCGGCGCGCGCCAGCAATGACTCGAGCCGCGGGTCATCTGCGGCGACGGTGGACAGCTCCTCGTGGAGCGCGTCCAGCTCCGTGCGCATGTCCAGGAGCCCGCGGTGGGCCTCCATCGCACGCTGGAGCACCGAGCCCTCGTAGCGCTCGGCGGCCTCCTGCGGCAGGTAGCCGATGCGGGTGCCGCGCGGGCGCACGACGACGCCGTCCTCGGGCGTCGCCTCGCCGAGGATCAGGCGGATGAGCGTGGTCTTGCCGGCGCCGTTCGGGCCCACGAGGGCGCAGCGGTCGCCGGGACCGATCACCCAGTCGACGCCCTCGAACAGCACCCGCTCGCCGATCGCGTAGCGCACCCGCTGGAGCTGGATCACCGGCAACCCCCCCTGCGCCGGCCGCTCGCGCGCATCCCCGTTGACCTGAGGGCCGAAATGCCCGAATAATCGCGGCGCCCACTGTCGACCCTGGCCGCGCTGTCCGCACTGTCCGCGCTCCGGGTCCGCATCCGCTCGAAAGGCGATCCCCCGCGCACGTGCACCCCTTGCTCCGCCACCTCGCTCCCTTCGCGCTCGCCGCGCTGATCGCGGCCGCCCCCCAGCCTGCCCGGGCCGCCACCATGCTGCCCACGGACGGCACGCGCCCCAAGGACTTCACCCTGGTGAAGAAGGACGGGGTGTACCACCTCTTCTACATCCGCCTCAACGACTACCTGCCCCCGTGGGCGACCGAGGTCGACTTCGGGCACGCCATTTCCACCGACCTCTACCACTGGGCGCAGCTTCCGCCGGTGGTCGGGATCGTGCCCGGGGTCTGGGACAACCTGCACGTGTGGGCGCCGAGCATCGTCAACTGGGGCGGGTTGTGGTGGATGTTCTACACGGGCGTCACCGACGACGGCGTGCAGTTCCGGAACACGCAGCGGATCGGCGCCGCGGTGTCGACGGACCTGATGACGTGGACGCGCGCCCCCGACATCCCGGTGTGGTCCAACGCGGGCGCGCCGTCGTGGGCGTGGTGGGCGCCGCGCAACCCGCTGATGTCGTGCCGGGACCCGTTCGTGATGGCCGACCCGCGCGTTCCCGGGCACTGGCTCATGTACTACACGGCGAGCCCGGCGAGCGACACGTCGTGCACGCTGGTGGGGGTCGCGGGCAGCGACGGTGACCCCGGCGTCTGGCACGACGTGAAGCCGCTGTGGATCACCCACCGCAGCTACACGCAGAACGTGCTCACCGAGTCGCCGCACCTGTTCTCGCACAACGGCCGCTGGTTCATGTTCATCACCACCAGCGCCGTGCAGCAGCTGTCGTTCTACGTCGGCTCCGACCCGCTGGGCGATCCGCAGACCTGGACCTACCGCGGCCGGCTCTCGACCATGCTCGGCTACGACACTTCCGAATGGTACGCCTCGGAGACGATGCGGGACGGCAACCTCGACCTCTTCGCCGTCGTCGCTGGCGATCGCATCGAGATCCGGACCATCAACTGGGGAAACGGCGACAACTTCAGCCTCATCGAGCCGTCCTACTTCCACATGATGTCGATGCGCTGGACGCGCCCGACCGTGAACGAGAACCAGTACGTGGGCCTGTGCCTCAAGTCGGTGAACGGGTTCGCCCTCCACCCGCCGCTGGTGGCGTGGGCGAAGGACGCGAACGGCAACGAGCTCTCGGTGCCCATGGCGAGCCTCGGCATCCCGAACAACCCGGATCTGTCCACGGACTCGACGCGCGTGACCTGGTTCACGAAGCGCTGGCCGTCGACGCTTCCAGCGGACCAGCCGCTGCGCGTCCGCGTCGCGATGGCCGACGGCACCGCGTCCACGGACTGGCTCACCGTGCTCCCCAACCAGATCACTCAGCGTCCCGCGGGTGGCCCCGGCGGCACGGCGTCCGACCTGCCCCCGGATCCCTACCAGCCCGTGGCGTCGCCGAACCCGCCGTCCCCGCCCGAGGACAGCCTCGTCCACGCCGGCTCGGGGACCGCGGCCGTGCCGCTCCGTGTGCTCACCGGGTCGCCCCTGGGCGGCGCGACCGCGGTGGTGCTGGATCTCGCGGCGCACGCCGCGGCGCGCGTGGACGTGTTCGACGTCCAGGGCCGCAGGCTCGCGACGCTCGCCGACCATGACTTCGCCGCGGGCGCGCACGTGCTCGCCTGGGACGGCCGCGACGCCGGCGGTGCGCGCGCGGCGCGCGGGCTCTACTTCGTCCGCCTCACCACACCCGACCGTGTCGCCACGGCGCGTTTCTTCCTCGACCCCTAGGTCCTAGCCGCGACCCAGCTGCTCCGGGTTGAGACCTTTCAGGTCGGCGGTGACGAACAGGCCGTCCTTCCGCACCAGCTCGCCGTCGAACCACACCTCGCCGCCGCCGTAGTCCGGTCGCTGGATC
>DATLUU010000093.1:0-5556 GCA_035577885.1 Verrucomicrobiia bacterium | reverse complement strand
CTGGCCGTGCGCAGCGACTTCATCGTCATGACCGGCAACGCCAGCGTCGAGTCCGCGGTGCAGGCGTTGCGGGTGGGCTCGCTCGACTACCTGACCAAGCCCGTGGACCGCGACCGGCTGCGGACGCTGCTCGCGGGCGTGGCGCGCGCGCGGCAGTACCGCGCCGAGGCGCGGGGCCTGCGCGAGGAGCTGCGCATGCTCGGCCGCTTCGGTCGCCTGGTCGGTCGCTCGACGGCGATGAACAAGGTCTACGACCTGATCGAGCGTGTCGCGCCCACCGAGGCGAGCGTGCTGCTCACCGGCGAGAGTGGCACCGGCAAGGAGCTGGCCGCGGAGACCATCCATCTCCTGAGCCGTCGCCGCGCCTCGGCGTTCCTGGGCGTCAACAGCAGCGCCGTGTCCTCGACGCTCATCGAGAGCGAGCTCTTCGGCCACGAGAAGGGCAGCTTCACCGGGGCCGACAACCGGCGCCGGGGCTACTTCGAGGAGGCGACCGGCGGCACGCTGTTCCTGGACGAGATCACCGACATGCCCATGGAGCTCCAGGCGAAACTCCTGCGCGTGCTGGAGACGAGCGCCGTGCTGCGCGTCGGCGGCTCCGACGTGGTGCCGGTGGATGTGCGCGTGATCGCGGCGACGAACCGCGACGCCGGGCGCGCGGTGCGCGATGGCAGGCTGCGCGAGGACCTCTACTACCGGCTCAACGTGTTCCCCATCGCCATGCCGCCCCTGCGCGATCGCCGCGACGACGTGGAGCTGCTCGCCGACCACTTCCTGGAGAAGATCAACCATCGCGACGGCACCACCAAGCGCTGGTCGCCGGAGGCGATCGAGAAGCTGCTCGCCCATCACTGGCCCGGGAACGTCCGCGAGTTGAAGAACGCCGTCGAGCGCGCCGCGATCCTGGCCGACTCGGTCATCGGCCCCGACCTGGTGGCGATCTCCGGTGGCCGGCCGCGCACCGGATCCTCCGCCCAGGGCACGGTGCTGCACGTGCCGGTCGGTTCGTCGCTGGACGAGGCCGAGCGCCGGCTGATCCTCGCCACGCTCGCGGAGCTGAACGGCGACAAGCGGCGCGCCGCCGAGACGCTGGGCATCGGGCTCAAGACGCTCTACACGCGGTTGAGCGTCTACGAGGCCGCCGGACACAGCGTCGGCCAGCCCGGGACGACGAACGACTGAGGGCGACTCGGGGCCCGCTTCTCTGTGCCCCGGAGTCTCCTTTCCGTGGTCCCATTGTGGAATCGACAAGCCCCAGCGGCGAGAATTCGTACTACTGACCAAGCCCTCGAAGGCGTAACTCGTACTCGTTTCATACACCGACCCCCGGGCCCGTGCTTGGCATCCCGCTTGCAGACAGTATCGGACGCAGCACCGAGAGAGAGAGACGGGCGTCCGGATAATACGGCGCGGTTCCATGCGGGGGCCTCTGCCCCCCGGAGTAGGTCCTCCCTGCATGGCATCTTTGGGATCGCGCCCTTCCGGACGACGTACGAGCCCCGAGGTGAGCCTCGGGACCCGTACTCGGGTGGATCGAAGCGTAAGTTTCGACCACCCGTATTGCTGCCGCGAGCGAGCAACGGGTGCGGCCCCCGTTGCCGCTCCGGCAGCGTGATGCGCGGGAGACCCCAAGCTCTGCGCGCTGATGTGACGGAGGGCGGGTGTTTACGCTGGCACCCGCCCCCGCCTTTTTTTTGCCCGGACATTCGCCCGCGGGAGCTATCTCGCGACCACGAACCTCGTCGTCAGCGTCTCGCCGCCGCGCTGGACGCGCGCCCAGTAGAGCCCGCTCGGCGCCCGGCGGCCGTCCGCGGTGGTGAGCGGCCAGCGCAGGATGCTCAAGCCTGCGGGGCGCACGCCGTGCTCGCTCCACATCTCGCGGCCGACGAGGTCGTAGATGGCGAAGCTCACGTCCGCGGGACTCGAGAGGCGGAGCGTGAACGCGACCACGCTCCGGCTCGGGTTCGGGAACGCCGGCGACAACGCCAGCGCCGTGCCCGCGGCACCGTCGCCCACGGCGAGCACGCCGTCGTGGTACTCGAGCGCGCCGCGGTCCGCGAACGGGACCGGACCGGCGCCGGTGTTCGGCGTCGCCGGCTGATCGGTGCGGATGAAGCCGTCCGCGTCCAGCTTGTCCCAGCCCGGGAGCAAGGTGGTCGCGGCATCGATGGCCGGTGAGTCCGAGCGCAGGTGGAAGTCGCCGTTCGCCGCGTCGACGAAGCGCGGATCGGCGCCGAACGTGTGCGCGCCCATCCCGGTCGCGGCCTGGAACGCGGCGACGCTGGCGTACACGTTCGCGCCGAAGCGCACCGGCGGCTGGCTGGCCGTGTCCCAGAGGATGTCGTAGTCGGCGTCGAAGCCGGCGGTGGAGCTGCTGTCGACGAACATGCAGTACGTCTGGGGCGACAGCGGGCTCCGCACCGCGATGCAGTTGTAGAGCCGCGTCCCGGTGGAGCCACCCTCCACCGAGAAGCCCTCGTGGCGGTTGACCCAGGCGTCGTCGTTCAGGAGCAGCGTCCCGGTGACGTAGAGCATGGAGTAGCCGTGGTCGCCGTTCGACCACGACACGTTCTGCACCACGAGGTTGTCGTTCGAGCCGGTCTGGAGCTCGATGCCGGTGTCCTGGTTGTCGTGCACGCGGTTGTTCTCGATGCGGTTCCCGGGCGAGCCGGCGAGGTAGATGCCGGTGGCCCACGCCACGTCGGCGTGCGCGTTCGCGAACGATTCGTTGTCGTCGATCACCGACTGCGTCACGCCCTGGCGGAACTCGATGCCGTGGTGATTGCTCTCGCTCACCGTGTTGCCGTGGATCTGCACGTTCTGGCCGCCCTGCGCGGCGATCCCGCTCGAGCCGCACTGGCGGACCACGTTGCGCTTCACCACCACGTCGGAGGTGTTGACCAACAGCACGCCCATGTCCTCGGTGCGCTGGACGGTGAAGCCGTCGATGAAGATGTGGGAGCGGCCGTTGGCGTAGAAGCCGTTGGTGCGGTGGCCCACGGCGGCGGCGTGCGCGGCGGGGCTGCCGCCGCCGGCGTTCACGTAGAGCCCGGCGCCCGCGACATAGCACCACCGGCCCGCCTCGAGGTCCTTCGGCTTGGCGGTCGAGGCCACGAGTCGCGCGCCGTCGGCGAACACCTGGACCGGCGTCCAGCTCACCGAGGGGGCGAACCAGACGTCACCCCAGTACGACTGCCACAGGCCCGATGGCGAGAAATCGTCCGCGCCGTCGATCACCACCGCTGTGCCATCCGTGCGCACGACGATGGGCCCGCCGCCGCTGCCGCTCGAGCCGATCGCCACCCGCTCCCGGTACGGGCCACCGCGCACGACGATGGTGACGCCGGAGTCGCGGTGTGCCGCGAGCGCGGCGGTGATGGTGCGGAACGGCTTCTCCTGCGTGCCGGGCCCGGTGTCCGAGGATTTGGCGCTGGTGTTGTCGACGTACCAGGTGCCGGGCGCCCAGCCCCAAGCGCGCGCCGGGAGCCACAGCACCGCGAGCGCCAGCGCGAGCGCGACGGGGACAGCCATCCGCGGGATGGGTCGGGCCGGGGAACGCTGGTCCGCGCAGTTCTGGTTCGTCCTGCTGCCGTTCATCGTCTCTCCTTCATGAGCATTGGAGTCTTCAAAGCTTGACGCATCGCTGTCCCCGTCGGGATCGGAACGCGATCCGTGCGTGCTACACTCGATTGCCTATGCGCACCGCCACGCTGGACGCTCGCGTCGTGTGCCTGGCGCTGGGCGTGATGTTCGCCGCCGGCGAAGCGCGGGCGCAGCTCGCACCGGGCATGACGGGCACGCTCACCGACGCGACGAAGGTCATCTCCTCGCCGCAGGTCGCGAAGCCCAGCTACCTCGCCCCGTCGATCGACCCGACGTTCCACACGCGGCTCATGCGCATCACGGGCGATCCCGGCCAGCCGGTCGCGCCCGTCGCCGGCATCTGGGGCACCGATGCCCGCCACGTCTACTCGAAGCAGCAGGCGTGGAACGCCACCGGCACGATGCTGCTGGTGGAGAACCGGGGCGGCGGTGCCAAGTCCTCGCCGCTCATCCTCGACGGCGACACCTACAAGCCGCTGTTCACGCCGTGCGACGCGTTCGACAACTGGGACTACCGCTGGCACCCGAGCCCGGCCCACGCCAACGAGCAGATCGCGGTGAACAAGGCCGGCAGCGAGCTGATGTGGTTCGACGTCGTGCAGTGCAAGAAGACGCGGTCCTGGAAGCTGCCGTTTCCGGCCGACTTCGGCATCGGCTCCGGCGAGGGCAACGTCTCCGCCGATGGCCGCTACGTGGTCATCTCCGACAGCACGCGCATGGTGGTCGTGGACATGGATCCGAAGGGCCCCAACGCGCCCCCCTACCCGTACAAGCGCATCGGCCCCGTGTACACGTTCGAGCCGTGCAGCCTCAGCGTCGGCGAGCCGAACTTCTGCCCCAACGGCAACATCAGCATCTCGCCCTCGGGCCGCTACATCGACTTCAAGTTCGGGAGCGGCGGCGTGGCGTGCGACACCCTGTGCGACCTGCATCGCATCTTCGAGGTCGACTCGGGCCTCGTCATCCGCCCGCACAACATGGACGCCAACGCGCTCCGCTGCGGCTCGTTCGCCGCGCGCCCGAACGGCTGGGTGTTCCCGCTCAAGCACGCCGACATGGCCCAGAACCCGTTCGACGGCAACGAGGACGTGCTGATCGGCGGCCGCGCCTGTCCCGGCTCGAAGATCGGACGCACGGTGATGGTGCGGCTGCGCGATGGCAAGGTCACACCGCTCACCGATCCCAGGAACGAGGCCAGCTTCATGCACGCCTCGGCGCGCAACACCGCGCGGCCGGGCTGGGTCTACGTCAGCTACGCGCGCGGCATGCCGGGTATGCGTTACAGCGGCGAGATCCTGGCCGTGAAGATGGACGGCAGCGGGCAGGTGGAGCGCTTCGGCTTCTATCACAGCACGGCGAAGCCCTACCGCGCCGAGGCCCACCCCATGCCCTCGCCCGACGGACGCCGGGTGCTGTTCGCGAGCGACTGGGCGGACAACTGCGGCGGCGGCTGCGGCACCAAGGGCGTGTTCGCGGACTACGTCTACGATGCGCGCGACACGAGCGCGCTCGCGCCGCCCGGCCCGGGCAAGGGCACGCGCAAGCGCTGAAGCCGCCCGGCGCGCGCGTCCCGCGTGCCGGCGTACCCGACCGCTGGTCGGGCCCGCGATGCCGCTCATCGTGAAATGACCCTCGTGCTGCGCGCGCGGCCCCACACGGGGTTCAACGCACGGTCACGATGCGACCTGCGGCTGAACGCTCAATGCCCTGCACGCCATGGAAATAGACGCCGTCGCCCCGGCATTCGCCGTGATCGCTGCGGCCGTCCATCGTGACAACGTGCAATCAAAGGGCCACGAAGCACGTTTCGCGCACGGATCGCGCACGCCGCTCGATCCATCTCAGGGCACGTCGCACGCGGGGGCTCACAGCGACATCACCCGCACCGCGAGCGGTCAGGGCGCGCCGCGCGAGGCACGCGCGGCCCGCTCGCGCTCGGCGTCCGCCTGCTCC
>DATLUU010000092.1:0-4050 GCA_035577885.1 Verrucomicrobiia bacterium | reverse complement strand
GGCGCGCGGCGCCCGCGCTCACGCGGCTCGTCACCGAGATCGTGCGCCGGATGGACGAAGCGAGCTGAAGGCCTGAACGCGGCGCGCGCCTCTCGCGCACCGTGACGTGGATACGGAGGAACGAACGATGGCGATCATCCGCAAGAAGCTTCTGGCGAAGCCGGCTCCCCCCGCTGGCGACCCCCCGCGCACCGTGGGTCGACTGGGAATGAATCCCGCCGGCAAGGGGAAGCCTGCTCCGAAGAAGCCGGCGGAGAAAGCCCCCGCAGCGACCAAGAGCACCATGAAGCCGGCGGGCAAGCCCGTGGCGAAGCCGTCGGCCGCGAAGGCCCCGGCGAAGGCGCCGCAGCCCAAGGTGCCGCCGGTCTTGAACAAGGGCGCGCTCGCCGCCAAGGAAGCCGCAGCGAAGCGCCAGGCCGAGGCCGCACGCATCGCAGCCGAGAAGGCGGAGGCCGAAGCCAAGCGCCCGAGGAAGCTCGTGCCCGCGACCGCCAACGCCATCCGTCCCGGCGCGGCGAAGCAGGCGCTCACCAAGGGCAAGGCGACGCAGCGGCCGCCGGCCGAGGTGCGCCCGCTCGGCGTGCTTCCGCCCGAGTCCATGGCCAAGGCGAAGACCCCGACACCCGGTCTCCGACCGGTGCTGCCGGTCACGAAGACGCCCGCCGCACCAGCGAACGTCCGCACCGGCGACCTGGCCGGGGCATCACTGAAGGCGAACGCAGCGCCGAGCGCACGCGCCGCGAGAGGAGATGACCGCTTGAGCGACACCGACCTGAAGCACTTCGAGACCCGGCTCCTCGAGGAGCGCGCGCGCATCATGCGCGAGATGGGTCACATCGAGAACACGATCCTCAAGGTGAACCCCCGAGACTCGGCCGGCGAGGTCGGGGGCTACTCGTTCCACATGGCCGACGCCGGTACCGACTCCATGGAGCGCGAGATCTCGTTCGACATCGCCTCCAAGGAGGGCCGCCTGCTGCGCGAGATCGACGACGCCCTGCGCCGCATCTACAACGGGGTGTACGGTATCTGCGAAGCCAGCGGCAAGCCGATCGCACGTGCGCGACTGGAAGCGCTCCCCTGTGCGCGCTACACGATCGAGGAGCAGCACAACATGGAGATGAAGCAGCGCGCCGGCCGGTTGGTGAAGGAAGAAGAGTGAAGCGATCGCCGTCGCTGTTGTTCGGCGTGGCGTTCTCGAGCGTGCTGCTGGACCAGTGGACCAAGCACTGGGCCACCGACCACCTCGCGTTCCGCGAGCCGGTGAACGTGGTCGGCGAGCTGGTGCGCTTCACCTACACCCGCAACTCGGGGATCGCGTTCGGGATGTTCGCGGGGAAGAGCTTCCCCTTCTACATCTTCTCCGTGGTCGCAGCACTCGCCGTGTTCTGGCTGTGGTCGCGGCACCCGCGGCTGCCATGGCCGCGGCAGTGGTCGCTCGCGCTCATCCTCGGCGGCGCCATCGGCAACTTGATCGACCGCGTGCGCCACGGCGAGGTGGTGGACTTCATCCTGCTCTCGTGGCACGGCCACGAGTTCCCGGTGTTCAACGTCGCCGACATGTGCGTCACCTGCGGCGTGATCCTGTTCGCGCTGGTGTGGACGCACGAGCCGCCCGAGGCCGAGCTCGCAGCACCGGCGGGTGGCGATCCGGCACTCGCGGGCGCACCCGGAGCCGCACTCGCGAGCGCGCCGGCGCTCGCGCCTGATGACGAGGGGAGCCGTGGACGACAGGACCCTGCAGTTGGAGGTGCCGGAGGCGGGGGCGGGAGCCCGCTTGGACCGGTGGCTGGCGAGAACCCGGAACACGGGTCTATCCCGTAATCGCCTCCAACAGCTGATCGCGCAGGGCCGCGTACTGGTGAATGGCCGCGCCGCGAAGGCGTCGTTGAAGTTGAAGACGGGAGACAAGCTCGTGGTGTCGGTGCCGCCGCGCCGCCGCACGCGCATCGCACCCGAGCCGCAGCCGCTCACGGTGGTGCACGAGGATGACTCGCTGCTCGTGCTCGAGAAGCCCGCGGGCCTGGTCGTACACCCGGGTGCCGGCGTGCAGAGCGGCACGCTCGTGAACGCGCTGCTGCACCACGCGCCCGAGATCGGCGGCGTCGGCGGCGAGGGCCGGCCTGGCGTCGTGCACCGGCTCGATCGCGACACGAGCGGGCTCCTCGTGGTGGCGAAGACCGAGGAGGCGTATCTATTTCTCGTCCACGCCCTGCGCGAGCGAGAGGTGAAACGCGTGTATCACGCCATCGTCTGGGGTGACCCGGGGCCCTCCGAGGGCATCATCGACCTGCCCATCGGACGCGATCCCAAGGACCGCAAGCGCATGGCCGTGGTCCGGGGGCCCTCGGGCAAGGCTGCCCGCACGCGCTGGCGCGTGCTCGAGCGCTACGGGCCCGCCACGCTCCTCGAGGCCCGCCTGGAAACCGGACGAACGCACCAGATCCGGGTTCATATGAGCGCCGTGAAGCACCCCGTGGTGGGGGATCCCACTTATGGGGGAAGGGTCAAAAAGATGTTGAGCCTTCGCCAATCCGAGCGTAGCCTCGCCGACGCCTTGCTGCGCCTTCTGCGGCGGCAGGCGCTGCATGCAGCCGAGCTGGAGTTCACTCATCCGAAGACGGGAGAGAGGCTCCGGTTTCGTTCCGACCCGCCGCAGGACTTCCGCGAGGCGCTCGAGCGCCTGCGCGCGTTCTCGGCTTACCCGTCCGCCTGAGTCGCTCCCCGCATGTCAGACGCCACGGTCCCCGAGACGATCACGCTCAAGCTCCCCAGCCGCCTGGAACTCCTGGCCGTGCTCGACCGCGTCGCGATCACCATCTGCGAGCGCATGGAGTTCGACGAGGACACCAGCTCGCAGGTGAGCATGTCCGTGATCGAGGCGGGCACCAACGCCGTGCAGCATGGCCACAAACGCGACGCCGCCAAGTTCTTCGAGGTCGAGTTCCGGCTGCTCCCGGACCGCCTCGAGGTCGATGTCCGCGACTCCGGCAAGGGCTTCGACGTCAAGAAGCTCGTGCCCGACGTCACGGTTCCCGAGCACCTGCTGGACATGCGAGGCCGCGGCATCTTCATCATGAAGTCCTGCATGGACGAGGTGGACTTCGAGTTCGGCAAGCATGGGACCGTCTGCCACCTCGTGAAGCACCGCGCGGCCGCGCGGCGTGCCGCGGACGCCTAGGCTCGGAGCCGTTTGCCGCGTATCCTCGCCGTCGATTGGGGTGAGCGCCGCATCGGCCTGGCGGTCAGCGACGACCTCGGGATACTCGCTACCGGCCTGCCCACACTGGAGATACGCGGCGAGGCGGAGGCCGTGGCCCGGGTGGCCGATACCATACGGACCGTGGAAGCGGACTCCGTGGTGGTGGGCCTCCCGTTGACGCTCAAGGGCGAGCGAGGTGAAGCCGCGCGCGCCGTTGAACGTTTCGCGGAGGCGCTGCGGCGTGAGACCCCTGTCGTGGTGAGCCTTTACGACGAGCGGCTCACCTCGGCGCTGGCCGCACGCCGCATGCGGGAGCGTGGGGAGAAGTCGCGGGGCCGGAAAGGAAGAGTGGACCAGGGCGCCGCGGTGGCGTTGCTGGAGGGCTGGCTGGCGAAACTTCGCATCGAGCGCGAGGGCGACGCGACGTGAGCGCGGCATCAGGGAAAGGGCAGAAGGACACGCGCGGCGCCACCCCCCGTTCGTGGGGGCGCGGACCTGCCCGTCGCCGGCCGTTCCGCCCGCTCCGCTGGGCGTGGCTGCTGCTCCTGGTGGCGCTGCTCGCCCCCGCCTACGACCTGTTCCTGCCCGCCGGCTGGCAGCCGGCGCGCGAGCGCCGCACGGTGGTGATCGAACGCGGCGAGTCGCTGCACAACATCTCCACCGAGCTGCAGCGCGTCGGCCTGATCCGCAGCCAGGTGGGCTTCCTGGTGCTCGCGCGGGTCATGCAGCTCGATCGCACGGTCAAGGCCGGCCAGTACTCGTTCCGCGTCGGCATCACCGTGCCGGCGCTGCTGCGCGCGCTCGACAAGGGCATGTTCGGGTTGAACCTCGTCACCATCCCCGAAGGC
>DATLUU010000091.1:0-2257 GCA_035577885.1 Verrucomicrobiia bacterium | reverse complement strand
GCACGCGGAGCGCTCCGGCCTGTCGCTCGCGATCGGCCGCATGCTCGCCTACAGCCGCAACGAGACCGCGCAGATCCTGCGCGACCCGGTGCGGCTCGCGTTCGCGTTCGTCGGCTCCGCGCTGCTCATGCTCGTGTTCGGTTTCGGCATCACCACCGACGTCGAGCACATCCGCTATGCCGCGTTCGATCGCGACCACTCGCCGGAGAGCCGCGCCTACCTCGACCAGTTCGCCGGCTCGAAGATCTACTTCACGCCCACGCAGCCCGTCTACGACGACGACGCCGGGCTCGAGCGCATGAAGTCCGACGACATCTCGCTGCTGCTCGAGATCCCGCCGAACTTCGGCCGCGACTTCCGCCGCGGCGCCGACCCGGACGTGCTCTCGCAGGTGGACGGCGCGATGACGTTCCGCGGCGAGACCGTCGCCCAGTACGTGCAGGCGGTGCACCAGCGTGCGCTCAAGGACCCGGCGAGCGGTTTCGCCACCGGCCCGACCCGCTACACCGCGACGGTGCAGGACCGCTACATGTACAACCCGTCGTTCAAGAGCATCTACTCGATCGTGCCCAGCGTTCCCGCGCTGCTGCTCATCTTGATCCCGGCCATCCTCATGACGGTGAGCATCGTGCGGGAGAAGGAGCTGGGCTCGATGATCAACTTCTACGTCACGCCCACGGGGCGCATGGAGTACCTGCTCGGCAAGCAGCTCCCCTACATCGCGATCGGCATGGTCAACTTCTTCATCCTCGCCGCGATCGCGCTGATCGTGTTCGGCGTGCCCATCAAGGGCAGCTTCCTCATGCTCACGCTGTGCACGCTGCTCTACGTCACCGTGACGACCGGCGTGGGCATGGTCACCTCCACGTTCACCAGCACGCAGGTGGCCGCCGTGTTCATCACCGCGATCCTCACGATCCAGCCCACGATCCAGTTCTCCGGCCTGCTGCAGCCGGTGTCGACGCTCGAGGGCGGCGCCAAGGCGATCGGCTCGATCTGGCCAACGACCTACTACATGCACTCGAGCCTCGGCGCCTACACGAAGGGCTTGAAGCCGGCGCTGATGATGAACGACATCCTGTTCCTGCTCGCCGCGATCCCCGTGCTGTGGGCGATCAGCACCATGGGCCTGAGAAAGCAGGAGCGCTGACATGGGCTCGCTGCGGAACATCCTCTGGCTCGGGCTCAAGGAGATCCGCAGCCTGGTGAGCGACAGCGCCATGATGCTGTTCGTGATCTACGCGTTCACGCTCGCGATCTACTCGCAGGCCACCGGCACGTCGAACGAGGTGAACAACGCCTCGATCGCGTTCGCCGACGAGGACCACTCCCAGCTCTCCAAGGAGCTGTTCAACGCGTTCTTCCCGCCGCGGTTCCAGTTCCCGGAGATGATCGGGACCCGCGAGGTCGAGGACGCCATGGACCGCGGCCGGTTCATGTTCGTGGTCACGGTGCCGCCGCAGTTCGAGAGCGACCTGCGCGCGGGGCGGAACCCCGAGCTGCAGCTCAGCATCGACGCCACCGCGATGCAGCAGGCCGGGATCGGCTCCAGCTACATCAAGAACATCGTCAGCGACCGCATCGCCTCGTACCTGAGGCGCACGGACATGACCGCGCCGCCGCCCATCAACCTCGTGGTGCGGAAGCTGTTCAACCCGAACGGCATCTCGGCGTGGTTCACGAGCGTGGTCGCGATCATCAACCAGCTCACGCTGCTCACCGTGGTGCTCACCGGCGCCGCCGTGATCCGCGAGCGCGAGCACGGCACGCTCGAGCACCTGCTGGTGATGCCGCTCACCGCGTTCGAGATCGCGATGGCCAAGGTGTGGGCCAACGGTCTCGTGATCCTCATCGCGGTCGCGATCTCGCTGTTCGGGGTGGTGGAGATGACGCTCAAGGTGCCGTTCGCGGGCTCGCACCTGCTGTGGTTCACCGGCGTGCTGCTCTACCTGTTCTTCGCCACCGCGCTCGGGCTCTACCTGGGCACGATCTCGCGCTCGATGGCGCAGTTCGCGCTGCTCATCATCCTGGTGATCGTCGTACTCCAACTGCTCTCGGGCGGCTCGACGCCGGTCGAGAGCCAGCCGCGCTGGCTGCAGGCCATGACCTACTTCCTGCCCTCCCGGCACTTCGTCAGCTTCTCGCAGGTGATCATCTACCGCGGGGGCGGGCTCTCCGCCGTGTGGCGCCAGTTCTCCATGGTGGGCCTCGTGGGCCTCGCGTTCTTCGTCTACAGCGTGTCGCTGTTCCGCAAGTC
>DATLUU010000090.1:0-2521 GCA_035577885.1 Verrucomicrobiia bacterium | reverse complement strand
AGCGCGGCGTGCAGCGCACGCCGGAGCCAGGGCTCCGTGCGCAGCGCGCGCGCGGGCGCGGGCAGCATCATCGCCAGCGCATGCATGGCGCGCGGCAGGAAGAGATCGTAGGCGGCGCGCGCGGCCTCGGTCGCGATCTGCGGATCGGCATCGGCGAGGAATGCCGAGACGCCCTCGGCACGCGCCTCTCTCAGCGCCAGCACAGCACCCAGGCGGAGCGAACGGTCGGGGTTCGCGTTCAGCGCCGCGAGCGAGAGCGTGTCCGCCGAGCGCGCCAGCGCACGTGAGTACGCGAACCGGAGGAACGCATCCGAATCCGCGTTCGCGGCGAGCGCGCCGAGGATCGGCGCCACCGCGCGCGCGTCGCCCACGCGCGCCAGGGCCCGGCCGGCGGCGAAGCGCACGCGCGGCGAGGGATCGGCGAGCATCCGCGACAGCGCGGGCACGGCCTCCACCGCACCCAGCTCGCCCAGGAGCGTGGCGGCGAGGCGGCGCACTTCGGGATCGGGCTGCGTGAGTGCTCCGAGGAAGCGCTCGCGCACGCGGGCGCCCTGGCCGCCGCGCGCCGCCACGTTCAGCCCCCACAGCGCATGCAGCCGCGCGCGCGGCTCGGTGGCGGTGACGAGCACGTGCGTGAGCAGGTCGATGCTGCGGCGCCGGCCGAGCTCCAGGCTCGCGCGCTGGCGGAGCCGGCGGTCGGGATGCGAGAGCAGCGAGGCGAGCCGCGAGTCGTCCAGCTCGCGCACGCCCTGTGCGAGCAGCTCGCGCACGCCCTCCACCTCGGAGAGCGCCTCGCGTGCGTCGCGCTGGTCGGCGAAGCCCCCGGCGTCGAGCGCCGTGGAATCCCCCGCAGCCTTTTCCAGCCGCCACCCCGGGGTCAGGGCCAGCAGCCGGGCGCGGTCGCTCGGCTGCCACGACTCGCCCCAGTAAAGGACGAACAGCCGGCCGTCCGGGGCGAAGTCCACGTCGCACGTGCCCCACGAGCGGTGGTAGCCGGGAAGCTTCTCCGCGAGCTTGAACCCGGCGCCTTCGGCGGCGAACCGCCACGCGTCCACGCCGCCCACGAAATCCGCGAGCCACAGCGTACGGTCGTAGCGTGGCGGCAGCCCGGTGCCGGGGTAGGCGGCGAGCCCGGCGGGACAAGAGCCCGCCTCGCCCACCGGGTGGAGCACCCACGCCGGCTGCGCCGGATCGCCGTTCGGGAACGCGGGCTCCCACTCGTGCTCGCGAAGCCACGGGCCGCACGAGGGCGTGAACTGGAGGAAGTACTCCCAGCCGCCGTTCGCGCCGTCGGGCAGGTAGAGCCAGCGCGAGCGGTCGCCGACGTCGGCGTTGTTGTCGCCGGTGAACAGGTCGCCGTGGTCGTCGAACGCCAGCTCCTGAGGGTTGCGCAGGCCCCGCGCGAACAGCTCCAGGCCCGAGCCGTCCGGCCAGCAGCGGAAGACCGCGCCCTCGTGGGCGGCGAGCCGGCGGCCGTCACGCGTCGTCAGCGCGAAGCCACGGTCGCCGATGCTCCAGTAGAGCCGGCCGTCCAGGCCCATCGTGAGCCCGTGCATGTCGTGGCCGCCCTGGCCCATGTGCACGCCGAAGCCGGTCTGGAGCACCCGGCGGGCACGCCCCGTGCCCAACGAGTCGCGCCACGCCACCAGCTCGGGGATGGCGGTCGCGTACACCTGCTGGCGTCCCCAGGCCAGCACGCCCGCCAGGGCGCCGCGCTCGAGCTCGTTCATGCCCGCGGCGAACACCTGGACGTCGTCGGCCACGCCATCGCCGTCGCGGTCCGTGAGCCGGCGCACCTGCTCGCTGTATCGCGACAGCCCCTGGAGCGTCACCGGCTCGCCCGGCCGGTCGAGGAGGCCGGCACGCACCCAGCGCTCCGTGGCCGCTCGGCGTTCCGACACGGAAGTGAGCCGCCAATCGTCGGGAAGGATCCCGCGCCACGCCCGGACGTCGAAGTGGCCCCGCCCGGCGGACCGAAACGAGTCCGCGGTGTAGACCACTCCGCGATCATCGACGCTGAACGCTACCGGAGCCGGCACGAGTGCGGCGCCGGCAAACACCGTGGCGCGGAACGCGAGCGATTCGGCGGACGCGCTGTCCGGTGCAACTCCACCCTGCGCCAGCAGCGTGAGCACACCCAAGGGTCCGATCAACGAGCACACGGCCAAGCGAACCTCGTCACGAACAGGTGAACTCTGATGCTAGGCGGGTGGGCGCTGGTGGACCAGCGATATCTGGCAATCAGGACGCGTGGATGCGACGACACCGTGCGCGACAAGGGTCACGCGTACTGACTCGCTGCCATGTTCCCAGCGATGCCGCGAGATGAGCGATCCAGTGATTAGACGTTGTCACCGACCGCGCGCTCGGGTTAGCATGAGCGCGGCATCCCGGCGTGTGTAAAAGCCGGAACGGGGGTGTGGTCCGCGCCCCTGGGCTCGTGATGACTTCCCCCAGACATCTCGGCCACGTAGCTCTGGACAGTCATTTGCTGAGCCCCGTCGGGGAGAACGCGCAGGGC
>DATLUU010000089.1:0-4964 GCA_035577885.1 Verrucomicrobiia bacterium | reverse complement strand
GCCTTCGACTTGTTGTATTTCGCGTCCTTGAGCGCCTTCTCGACGATCGACTTCTCCGCCCGCATCAGATCCGTGTCGGGCAGCGCACCGACTGCCGGCACCTCCGGCCCAACCACCGGACGCGGCGTGAGCGTGAGGTGCTCCGCCCCGATCAAGCCGCCGTCGCACAGGATCGCCGCGCGCTCGAGGACGTTCCGCAGCTCGCGGACGTTACCGGGCCAGCTGTACTCGATGAGGCTCTCGCGTGCCTCGCGCGAGACGCCGGCGGGCGGCCGGGCGACGCGCTGGGCGAGATCGGCGAGGAAGAGGTCGCTGAGCGGGAGGATGTCCTCGGCGCGCTCGCGCAGCGGCGGAAGGCGGATCTCGAACACCTGGAGCCGGTAGTAGAGATCCTCGCGGAAGGTGCCGCGCTCGATGGCGGTACGCAGGTTGCGGTTGGTGGCGGCGATGAAGCGCACGTCGGCGGTCAGCCCCTTGGTGCCACCCACACGCTGGAACTCCCTCTCCTGGAGCACGCGCAGGAACTTGGCCTGCGCGGACAGGCTCATCTCCGCCACCTCGTCGAGGAACAACGTGCCTCCTGCGGCGAGCTCCATCTGGCCGGGCTTGGCCTGGGTCGCGCCGGTGAACGCGCCGCGCTCGTGCCCGAACAGCTCGGACTCGAGCAGGTTCTCGGGCAGGGCGGCACAGTTCAGCGCCACGAACGGCCCTTCCGCGCGACGCGATGCGCGGTGGATGGTGCGGGCGATCACCTCCTTGCCGGTTCCTGATTCGCCCAGCAACAGCACGGTCGAATCCGTCGGCGCCACCTGGGCTGCCATCTTGAGCACGCGTTTCCACGACGGGGACTCGCCGCCGACCCGGCCGTAGCCGGTGATGGCGTCGATCTCCCGCGTCAGCGACTGCACGCGGGTCTCGAGCGTGGCGGCGTGCGCGCGCGCCTCGGCAGCGAGTCGCTGCTGCTCGGCCATGCGCTGGTAGGCGAGCGCCAGGGTGACGTGATCGGCCACCCGGCGAGCCAGGTCGGCGTCGTGCGCGTCGTAGGCGTGCGGTCGCTTCGACCCGAACATCATGACCCCGCTGATCTCCCCCTGCGAGCGGAGCGCCACGGAGACCGTCGAGCGGAGTCGCTTCTCGGCGACGAGATAGAACCGCGCCGGGTCCAGCTCGGTCTCGTGCGTCGGCACCTCGCCGTGATCCGCCGTGAGGAAGGACTGCCGGACGCGGCGCGTGGCGTGGTCGACGATCACAGCGTCCCGGACGATGAAGAAGCCCCGGCTGATCGCGGCCATGCGCTCGGGCACCGTCGTGGGGGCGGGCAGGTGGTCCATGCGTCCCTCGGACAGCGCGTAGACCGGCATGATCGTGCCGTCCGGGCTCAGGAAGACGACGCCCACGAAGTCATGGGGGATGACGTCCTGCGAGACCTCCGAGATCTGCTGGAAGATCTCGCGAATGTCCATCGACTTCGCCAGCGTGGGGAGCAGGCAGTCCAGTGCGTCGCCCCGCCGGCGACGGCGGTGCTCCTCGTTCCACATCCGCTCGTGCTCGAGCGCCGCCGAGACCAGGTCGGCGAGCGCCAGCACCACCACTTCGTGCTCCGCGGTGAATGCGTCCGGCTGTCGCGACGCGAAGCCGAGCACGCCGAGCCTGCGCTCACCGCTGCGCAGCATGGCGCGAACGATCGAGCGATGGCCCGACTCGATGGTCTCCCGGTCCCATGCGAACGCCGGATCGAGCTCGCGACGGACGTCGACGCGCTCGACCACGAAGTCGTGCCAGAACTGGTGCGAGATATCGGCCCGTGGGACGAGGTGTCCGTCCTCCCATCCCGGCGCCCCGTTCTGCTCGCTCGCGTAGACCCGCAGCCCTTCGCCCTCCTCGAGCAGCACGCGCATTCGCTCGAAGGGCACGGCGGTCCGCGCGGCCTCTGCGACGCGGGTGAACACCTGTCGCAGGTCGATGGATTCGCCAAGGGTTCGCGCCACCGCGGCCAGGGCCTCGAAGGGGCCCGGTCGGTCGGGCGCGGGTGGGGACGCGGCCATGGCGCGGAGTCTAGGCCTGCCACCGACCGGCGGCGAGCCTGATCGTCGGGGCTCCCAGGGCAGGGTGATGGCGACCGACGCGGCCTCATTGATCACGAACGTCCCTCCTGAGGGCGATCTTCTGGAGCCGTGGGTGAACCCACATGGCGACGAAGCTCCACAGCGCCAGCGGCGTTCTGTGCAAGGCCTCGATCTCCCCGATCGTGAGGTCGAGGCCGGCGCCCTGTAGATGCATCAGCGTCGATTTCGGATCGTCCGAGAATCGGGCGCGCAGCGCCTCGTCGGTCGCGAGCCGCCCGATCACGATCTCTACGCTCTTCTGGCTCATGCCAACTCCCTTACGCAAGCGGAGGGCCACGGGGCGCGAGCGTCGAAATCCCCGATCTGCCGCGTGTCGCGCGGCGTTCGCCCGGTGCGGCCGTGCGCAGTCTGCGTACTTCTGAGCGGAGTGCCGCTCCCTGCGCAGCTGCCGGGTGCTGGGTCCCGGTCTCGAGCTGCGGCTCTCGTGCGCTCGCACGCACGTGAAGGAGCGGCGTTTCCCCTCGTCGCCGCGCGGCGGATCGCTCTGGCATCGCGCTTGCCATGAGCCACCCACGCAGCGCCAACCGTTCGCCACTCACAAGGAGACCACCATGAACCTCAAGCTCGTGATCGCGCGGCTGCCGGTCGTCGTGCTGTTGATGCTGCTCATCCTCGCATCGTCATGCTCGTCGGGCGGCGGCAACAGCGGCATTCCCACCAATCCCGGCACCACTTCCGGCGCCGAGCTGAACTCCGGCGATTTCGGATCCGGTGGCGTGTTCCAGCACCGGTTCTTCACCGCCGGCACGTTCCGCTACCACTGCATCCACCACGCGCCCATGACCGGCAGCGTCACCGTCGACGCGAGCGCCGCCGATACGGTCGCCAACGTGAGCATCGTCAGCGACACCTCGCCGTTCCCGGCCGCGTCGGTGAAGCCCGGCGGACGCGTGGTCTGGACCAACAACTCGTCGATGGTCCACACCGTCACCAGCAACTGAAAGGGGGAGAGCCATGCGCGCTTACGTTCTGCTGTTGGCTCTGGGCCTCGTCGCCGGCGTGACCGCGCCGGCCTCGGCCCAGTGGAGCCGCGTCACGGCTTTGCCCGCGCGCGACGTGTTCTGCGTGCGCACCCGGGCCGACACCATTGCCGCGGGGGTGGACACGGCGCTGTTCGTGAGCACCGACGCCGGCGCCACCTGGCACAAGTCCGCGAAGCCCGTGGCCGGCGTCTCGGTCGTCAGCGCGGTGTGGATCCTGAACCACCGCCTCTACATCGGCACCTTCGGTCAGGGCGTCTTCGTGAGCGACAACCTCGGGGCCACGTGGCAGGCGTTCAACCAGGGCCTGGTGGGAGGAGCGTTCGACTCCCAGTTCGACATCGCCGACTTCGAGCAGCGCGGCGACAGCCTCTTCGTGGCGACGGAGGGCTCGAGCGTCTTCGTGCGGCGCCTGAGCGGCGTCGACACCTGGCACCTCTTCGGCAACGCGTTCGAGGCGAACGAGGACCCGAACGTGACCGACCTCGCCCTCGGCGGTGCGGGCAACACGCGGCTGTTCGCGTGTGCCGGGGTCAACGGCGACGCGTTCGATCGTGACCCCGGAGCCGCGGACTGGACGGTGAGCACCTTCCGCAATGGTCCGCTCGTCCCCGGGCTCTTCGCGCAGTCGGCCGTGTGGAGCGGGAGCCGCTGGGTGGTCGGAACCAACGCGGGAGTCTTCCGCAGTCCCACCGGTCAGGACTCGTGGACGCCGGCGGCCACCGCCTTCCCGGCGATGAAACAGTCCACGCTGGCGCTCCGCGACCATGTCCTGTTCATCGGCTTCGATTTCAACAACGACTTCTCGCTCTCACAGAGCCTCGATGATGGCAACACCTGGTTGCCGATCGAGACGGTGCGGAACTCGTTCGTGTACCAGCTCGCCACGGAGGGCGGCGATCTCTACGCGGGCCGCTCCGACGGACTGTGGTTCCGCTCGGTGGCGTTCGTCTCGGTCGGCGGTGACGGAGCGCACGAGCTTCGTTTCGCGTCCATCGGCCGGCAGCCGGTCCACGATTCCGCGGTGTTCCACTTCGAGCTTCCCGAGAAGGGTGCCGTGGCGATCGACGTCTTCGACGTGGCGGGCCGCCGCACTCCCGGCCGGATCGAGGGCGTGTTGGCCGCCGGCAGCCACGACGTGACCTGGAACACGAGTGACCTGGCGCCCGGCGTCTACATGGCCCGCCTCAGCACCATGAACGGGAGCCGCACGGCGCGGTTCGCCTGCGCTCACTGACGTTCAACCCCACTCCCCAAGGAGACAGCTCATCATGAACAGGATGACGGTATTCTTCGCGGTCGCGGCGCTGCTCGCGCCGCTGTCGAGTGCCCACAGCCAGAGCCCGCAGCGCTCCTTCAACTTCAACGCCGCGAATGTCGGCGGCATCGGGAGCGGCGAAGTGTTCATCACCGGAGGGGGCACGTTCGATCCGGTGGCGGGAGTGGTGAAGGCGGGCGGAGCGTTCCATTGCCTCCAGGACATCAGCGTCGGACCGCTCGCCGGACTGAAGGCGGGAGAGAGCGTGCGCTGGGACACGGAAGACATCGTTCAATCGTTCGACATCCGTTGCACGGGGAGTGAGGCCTTGAGAACGGTGACCACGAACGACCACACCGTGGTCATGAAGGCCGACTTCTACCGTCGGGGTGACGGCAACCAGGCCTCGCTGCACGCGGTCATGTTCGTCTCCGCCGCGGATGAGGACGATGGCCTCACGGGAGCGCAGACCGTGTGGATCCAGGGCGTCGGCTGCGGCGACGCGCTGGTCCACTTCAACAACTAGCCGTCGGTGGAGTCACGGCCGGTCTGGCGGGCGGCGGTTCCGCCCCCGCTGGGCCGGCTGGACCATCGGGTCAC
>DATLUU010000088.1:0-10643 GCA_035577885.1 Verrucomicrobiia bacterium | reverse complement strand
ATCGCCGTGGAGCGCTGTCGCGACATGGGCGACGCGCCGCTCGAGGAACGCGTGAAAGGCGCACTCAGGTGGTTCGGGGCACGGCTCGGGCGCAAGGTGTCGTACGCGCCCGCACCCTGATGGGGAGGCCGGCGACAGGCGCACGAGCCTTACGTGGCCCGGCGTCTCGGCCCTATTTCTCCTCGCCCTTCGGTCCGTCGTCAACGACCAGCGCATCCGTCGTGAGCACGAGGCCGCCGAGCGCGCCGGCGTTCTGGAGGGCACAGCGCGCGACCTTCGCCGGGTCGACGATGCCGGCGCGGTCCAGCTCGCCGTACTCGCCCGTCAGCGCGTCGAAGCCGAACCAGCGCACGCCCGAGCGCAGGCGCGATACCACCGTGTCGCCCTCGGCGCCGGCGTTCATCGCGATCTGGCGCGCGGGCTCGGCCAGTGCCGCGGCGACGATGGCGCGGCCCGCGGCCTCGAGCGGCTTGAGCGTGAGCGACTCGAGCCGTGCGCTCGCGCGCAGCAGCGCCACCCCGCCGCCCGGCACGATGCCCTCCTCCACCGCGGCGCGCGTCGCGGCGAGAGCGTCCTCGAGCTGCGAGCGACGGGCTTCCCGCTCCACGTCGGTCGCGGCACCCACGCGCAGCACCGCCACCACGCCGGCGAGCCTCGCGAGTCGCTCGCGCAGCTCCTCGCGCTCGCTCGGCGCCTCGGCGGACTTCAACTCGCGCTCGAGCTCGGCCATGCGCGCGCGGATGCGCTCGTTGCGGCCGCCGCCGCGGAGCACGGTGCTGTGCTCCATGGTGGCCGTGGCGCGCACGGCGCGGCCGAGATGTTCGGGGCGTACGGCGGCGGCGGGGATGCCGGTCGCGGCCCCCAGCAGCGTGGCGCCGGTGACGAGCGCCAGGTCCTCGAGGAACTCGCGGCGCTGGGCGCCGTCGCCGGGCGCGCGCACCGCGACGCCGGGCGCGGTGCCGCGCAGCCGGTTCACCACCATCACCGCGAGCGCTTCGGTCTCGATCTCGTCGCACACGCAGAGCAGCGGCCGGTCCTGCGCGCACGCCAGCTCCAGTGCGGGCACGATGTCCGGCGGGCGCGTGAGCACCTCGTCGACCACGAGCACGAGCGGGTGGTCGAGCGCCACCTCCATCGATTCCGCGTCGGTGACGAAATACGGCGAGGCGTAGCCGCTGGGGAAGCGCACGCCGTCCACCACCTCGAGCGTGACACCGAGCCCGTGACCCTCCTCCACGGTGATGACGCCGTGCGGGCCGACGGCGCGCAGCGCCTGCGCGATCAGCTCGCCGAGGTGCGGATCGCCCGCGGCGAGCGCCGCGACGCGCGCGACGTCGCGCTCGCCGTCCAGCGGCCGCGCCTGCGCCGCCAGCTCCTCGAGTGCCGCCGCCACCGAGGCGGCGATCCCGCGGCGCAGCGCCACCGGGTTACCGCCGGCCGTGAGCGCGGCGAAGCCGTCGCCGACGATCCTGTGTGCCAGCACCGTGGCGGTCGACGTTCCATCGCCCGCCTCCTGGCCGGTGCGCAGGGCGACCTCGCGCAGCATGTGCACGCCCATGTTCTCGAACGGGTCCGGGAGCTCCAGCTCCTGAGCCACGGCGATGCCGTCGCGCGTGATCGCGGGCATCAAGCCGTGCGCGCGGTCCACGACCACGCTCCGGCCGCGGGGCCCCAGCGTGATGCGAACGGCGGTCGCGAGTTGGTCGATCCCCCGCCACAGTGCGCGGCGGGCGTCCTCATCGAAGCGGACGCGCTTACCCATTCCTTGAAGTCTCCGGCCAGGCCCGAGGAGGTGCGTACATCGAGATTATCGGCCGGGCCCCGGGGTTTCATGCGCTCGCGGTGAAGAACCCCCGGAGCGCCCTTTGGCGTTCTTTGGCGGGCCCGGGGCGGGTGCCGGCGCCAGCCGCTTCGCAGCCTCCACCACCTCGGGGGGCGCATCGGGGCGGCGGGCGGCCTCACGGAACCATTCCAGCGCCGTGAGCGTGTCGCCGGCCTGCATGTAGGCGGTCGCGGCATCGAACGCGAAGCCCGAGCTGTCCGGGTAGGCGATCGCGAGCCTGCGGAACTCCGCGGCGGCGCCGCCCCAGTTCCGCCCCTGCGCGAGCGCGGTGGCGAGTGCGAGCCGGTCGGTGCGGAAGCGCGGGTTCGACTTCTCGTCGGCGAGCACCGCGGCGGCGGTGGTGTCCTCCAGCACGCCCTGCTTCACCTCCATGAACTGTCCCGCCTCGTCCATGCGGAAGAAGTGGTCGGGTCCGAGCGGCTCGCCCTCGGCGCGCGCGGTGTACGCGCTGTAGTAGCCGGCCTCGAGCGTGGGGTCCTGGTACCACACGCGTACGACCGGGCCGTTGCCGGCGAGGAAGCCGACGTTGTTGGGGAGGCGGACGAACCACAGCCGCGCATTCGCTTCCATGTGCGGGTAGGCGCCGAGGAGCCGGTCCTTGATATCGCGCACGAACGCGCCGGCGCGGCGCTGGTAGGCGGCCTCGCCCCAGTCGTCGGACGGCGTCGCGGCGCGCCCGGCGCCGATCACCGCCAGCGCGGCGATCCAGGCGTACGCGAACGGACTCGGTCGCCCGAGTGCGCTGCCGATCCCGAGCCACGCGCCGAGTGCGGCGAACTGCGCGTAATAGGCGTGCCAGCCCAACCCAGGGACGAGCAGCGGCAGCGTGCCGCACACCCACCAGGCGAGCGCCAGCGTGCCCGCGCCGTGCGGCCGGTTCGTCTTCACCACCGCGAGCCGGTCCATGGGCCGCGAGTCCGGCCGCGCGAACAGTTCCACGAACAGGATGAGCAGGAACGCGGAGGTGAATACGTCCCATCCCACTGCGGCCCAGCCGCCGTCGGGCCTCGGCCAGCGGTCGAGCGAGAGCACGGAGAGCACGCTCAGCAGCACCGCCCTCCACGGCGGCACCGCGGCGGGCGATGGCGCGATCGTGGCGGGCGCGTGCGACCACAGCCGTCCGAGCAGCAGCGGGTGCGCGAGCACCCACGCCAGCCCGACGCCGAGCGTGGGCGCCAGCCGCGCCAGGATCTCGGTGCGCGGTTTCCGGCTCACCCAGAGGTCGTGGGCGAGGAACAGCAGCGGCAGCGGCGCCGCGGTCTCCTTGCTCGCGAGCGCGAGCGCATAGGCGGTCGCGGCCCAGCCGATGCGATCGACGCGCCACGCGAGCAGCGCCAGCAACGACAGCAGGATCATCCACAGGTCCTGCGCGCCCGCGGACCACAGCAGCAGCAGCCCCCAGCCCGGCAGCGTCGCCACGCCGGCCACGGCGATCGCCGCCGCCGGCGCGCCCGCGACGCGGCGCGCGAGCGCCCAGTAGGCGCCGAGCACGCCGAAGCCGAGCGCGAAGCTCGCGAGGTGGAAGGGCAACTCGTGCGCGCCGAACGCGCGCTGCAGCCACCAGTAGTGGAACTCGCGCGACCACGGCCGCCACCAGTGAAATGCCAGCTCGCGGAAACCCCACAGGTCGCCGAAGCTCTTCCGCGACACGTGGTCCAGGAACACGTAGTCGTCGTTCAGGAACGGGATGCCGAACGCGTCGCGAAAGCGGCCGAGGAGCATCAGCGCCAGCAGGAAGACACCGAACGCGCGGCCGGTGGGCAGCAGCGACCGGGCGCCCCTGTCGTGGCGGATCAGTTGCGCCATTCCGCCAGGAACACGTTCGTCTCCCCCGGCACCTTGCCGCCGCGGTTGCAGCAGAACAGCAGCCAGTGCCCGTCGGGGCTGAACATCGGGAACCCGTCGAAGTCGGGGTCACGCGTCACCGGCACGGGCTCGCCGCCCTTCACCGGCACCCGATAGAGATCGAAGTTGCGGCTGCGCGGGTTCTCGTAGTTCGAGGCGTAGATGATGCTCTTGTCGTCGGGCGTGAAATACGGCGCGAACGAGGCGCCGGGCTTGTTCGTGACCTGGCGTTGGTTCGAGCCGTCGGCGTTCATCACCCAGATGTCCATCTTCGTCGGCTTCACCAGGTCCTGCGCGAGGAAGCGCAGGAACGCGTTGTTCGCGGTGGTGTCGTCGGTGCGGTACGTGCGCCACACGATCATCTTGCCGTTGTGCGAGAAGTAGGCGCCGCCGTCGTAGCCGAGCGACTTCGTGAGCCGGACCAGGCCGGAGCCGTCCGGGTGCATCTTGTAGAGGTCGACGTCGTGGTCACGCTTGCTCGTGAACACGATCCACTTGCCGTCCACGCTCAGCGTGCCCTCGGCGTCGTAGCCGTCGTGGTTCGTGAGCCGCTGGAGGTCCGAGCCGTCCGGCTTCGCGGTGAAGATCTCGAAGCTGGGATAGATCGCCCACACGTAGCCCTGGCTCATGTCCGCGGGCGGCGGGCAGGAATCGGCGGCGAGGTGCGTGGAGGCGAAGAACACCCGCTGGTCGTGGTCGTAGAAGTAGCCGCAGGTCGTGCGCCCCTTGCCGGTGCTCACGCGCGTGCGCGCCCCGGTCTTCAAGTCCATCACGTATTCCTGGTCGCACTTCCACTCGTCGGTGGTGCACTGCCAGATGAACTTCGTGCCGTCGCCGCTCCAGTAGGCCTCGGCGTTCTGGCCGCCGAACGTGAGCTGCCAGAGGTGGGCGAAGTGCGTCTCGCCGGGCCGGATCAGCGAGTCCTGCGCCACCGCCGTGGGCGGCACGGGACGGAACGGGGCGGGCTTGGCCGCCAGCGAAACCGACAACAGCAACGCCGCCACGGCGGCGGCCACGGACACTCTCATGAGGCGCACGGTGCTCAAGGTCTCCTTCCCAGGGTCGCGACCAGGTCCACTTCCTTGCCTTCCCGCTTCACGGTGATGCGCACCTCCTGCCCGGGCTTCCGGGTGCGAAGGCCGAACGTGTAGTCGTAGATGTTGTCCACGCGCATGCCGTCGAAGCGCACGATGACGTCGCCGCCGCGGATGCCGGCCTTCTGCGCGGGGCTGCCGTCGCGCACGTCGTCCAGCAGCACGCCGCCCTCCGTCTGCATGTAGTTGGGAACGGTGCCGAGCCAGGCGCCGTAGCCGCCGCCGCCGGCGATGCGCCCCGGCGAGGCGTCGGACTTCGCCTTGGTGAACGTGGGCCGCGGCCGCACGTCGAGCGACTCGATCAGCGCCTGCGCGTAGTCGGAGACGCGCGCCAGGCCGGCGTAGTGGACCTTGTCCCAGGTGTCGCTGGGCTTGTGGTAGTCGGCGTGGGCGCCGGTGAACAGCATCAGCACCGGCACGTTCTTCTTGTAGAACGACTGGTGGTCCGAGGGGCCGTAGCCGTCCTCGCTGGTCTTGAGGTCGAAACGCGCGTCGGGCAGCTTCGCGTTCACGTTCTGCACCAGCGTCGGGAACTCGGCGGCGGTGCCGACGCCCATGACCTGGAGCTGGTCCTTCCTCAGCCGGCCCACCATGTCGAGATTCACCATCGCTTCGACGGTCTCGATCGGCTTGGGCGGCTCGTTCGTGAAGTGATCCGAGCCCACGAGCCCCATCTCCTCGCCCGTGAACGCGGTGACCACGATCGTGTGCGCCGGCCTCCAGCCGCGCTGCTGCTTCGCCCCCAGCCGCTGCGCGGCGGCGAGGATCGCGGCCACACCCGAGGCGTTGTCGTCGGCGCCCACGTGCGGAGCGTGCTCGTTGGGTGCGAGCGACGACGGACCTCCGTAGCCGAGGTGATCGTAGTGCGCGCCGAGCACGAGCGTGCGCGCCGTGTCGCGCCCGGGGAACCAGCCGACGACGTTCCGGGTCATGGCGCGCGCGCGCTGGACGTTCACCGTGAGCGTGGCGCTGTCGGGGAGCGCCACGGAGTGCGGCTCGCCCGTGCTCTCGATCGCGGCCTGCGCGTGGAGCAGGTCGGTGCCGGCGGGCTTCAGGAGCGCGTTCGCGGCGGTCTCGTCGATCCAGGCGGCGACGAGCCCGCTCGTCATGTAGCCCTCGCCGTCGCGGGCCGGGGCGCGCGGCGGCTCGCCCGCGTGCCAGCGCGGGCCGTTCACCACCACCAGGCCGAGCGCGCCGTGCTCGCGCGCGTTGATCGCCTTCGTGCGTACGTCGGCGAACGGTGTGTTGAAGCTGCCGTCGAACTTGCTGGTGCTGTCCATCTCGCCCGGCTCCTGCGTGAGCACGAGCACGATGGCGTCGTGCGCGTCGAGGCCGGCGTAGTCGTCCCACTGGTAGCCCGGCGCGGTGATGCCGTACCCCGCGAACACCACGCGCGCGTGTGCGCTGCCGTTGCTCGAGAACCCGAGCGGCTGGAGCGCGTCACCGAGCGGGAACGTGGCGCCGCCGATCTCGAGCTCGCACGGCGGCTCGGGCACGACGCCGGTCGTGACCTCGAACGTCTGGAACCAGCCGCCGCTATCGCCGGCAGGCGCGAGCCCCGCCTGCTTCATCCGCCGGGCGATCCAGTCCGCCGCGGAATCGATGCCCGCGGTGCCGATGCCGCGGCCCTCCCACGACGGCGAGGCGAGCCTGCGCACGTAGCCGAGCACCGTCATCGTGTCGCGCGGCGAGGGCGCGGCAGGCTTCGCCGCCGCGGAATTGGGCGCGCTCGCCGCCGGCTTCGGCGCCGCGCCTGCGGGTCGCGTCGCGGCCAGCGACAGCACGCAGGCCACCACGGCGAGCCGAGACGCGAGCGATCGCGCTCGGTCGCTCACCGACTCGCCTCCCACAGCAGCTGCAATCCCTTCAATGTCAGCCCGTCGTCCACGAGGTCCACGGTCTCACACTCGGGCGCCACCATGCGCGCGAGGCCTCCGGTGGCGACCACCTTCGGCCTGCCGCCCAGCTCGCTGCGCATGCGCCGCACCAGCGCGTCCACGAGCCCGGCGTAGCCCCAGAGCACGCCGACGCGCAGGTTCTCGGCGGTGGTGCGCGCCACGGCGCGCTCGGGCCGGCGCAGCTCCACGTTCGCGAGCCGCGCCGCGCGGCGGAACAGCTCCTCGGCCGCGGTCGAGAGCCCGGGAGCGATGGCGCCGCCCACGAACGCGCCCTGTTTCGAAACGCAGTCGAACGTGGTCGCGGTGCCGAGGTCGACGACGATGCACGGCGAGCCGTGCAGCGCGCGGCCGCCGAACGCGTTCGCGATGCGGTCGGGCCCCACCGAGTCGGGCTCGGTGACCTGGAGCGCGATCGGTGAATCCTTCGCCGTGACCTCGAACGGCTCGCGCCCGGTGACCGCGCGCAGCGCCGCTATCCAGGGAGCCGTGAGCGCGGGCACGACCGAACACAGCACGCTCTGTGCCCCGGAGCCTTCGGAGTCGAACATCGACATGAGGAGCAGTCTGACCTCATCCGAGGTGGTGCGGCCGCTCGTCAGCCGCCAGGACTCCTCGAGCTCGGCGCCGCGGAAACGGCCCACGGTGGTCTCGGTGTTGCCCACGTCCACGGTGATGAGCGCCACCGCCGGCCGGCCCGTGGCCACGGGTCCCCGTCCGGCTCGCGCTCCCGAAGTCTTCGCGGCACGGCCTGCCGTCATGACCAGCCCTCCTCCTTGTCCTTCTGCTCGCGCTTCCTGGCGACCAAGAACGATAGTCCCACGCTCACGAAGTAGAGCAGCGCCATCGGCAGCCCCATGATGACCTGGGCGCTGACCACGTCCCCCGGGGTGATGATCGCGGTGACGATGAAGATGACCACGATCGCGCCTCTCCACTGCCGGAGCAGGAACTGCGGCGTGACGATGCCGATCGCGGTGAGCAACAGGGCCACCATGGGCATCTGCATCAGCAGCCCGCACGCGATGGCGAGGTTGTACGTGAACTCGAGCAGCGCGCTCAGGCGGATCTCGGTGGTCACGCCGGGCACCAGGAACTGCTCCAGCACGTGCACGACGAGCGGCACCACGTAGCCGTACGCCGCCCAGGCGCCGAGCGCGAACAGCACCATCGAGCCGATGGCGAGCCACGGGATCCACGTGCGCTCCTTCTTCAGGAGCCCCGGCACCACGAACGCCCACGCCTGCCAGAACACGACCGGCGCCGCGATCGCCACGCCGAGGATGAAGGTGAGCTTGATGCGCTCGTTGAACATCTCGAACGGCGACAGCACCACCGCGTGCTTCACCGTGCGCGCGATCAGGTCCGAGAGCGCGCGCGGCGCCAGGAACCAGCCGCCCGCCATCCCGATCGCCACCGCGACCGACGCCTTCCACAGCGCCCGGCGCAGGTCCTCCAGGTGCTGGAGGAACGACATGTGCGGTGTGGCCTCCAGCTCCTCGGCGTCGTCGTCCGGCGGTGGCACGGCCTGGAGCGGCCGGTGGGGACTGTTCACGCCGCATCCCAGCCTTCCGCGGCGGGCTGGAGATCGCCGGCGAGCACCGTGGCTTCCCCACCGTCGATCGTGCGCAACACGAGCCCGCCGTCGGCGTCGAGGCGCTGGGCGATGCCCTCGACCTCGCCGGCCGGCGTCCGCACGCGCAGCCAGCCGCCCCAGTGCGGCGCCAGCTCCGACCACGCCGCGAGCACGGCAGCGCGATCGCCCTCCTGCAGCTCCGTCCACAGCGGCTCGAGCGCGTTCAGGCACGCCGCGGCCGCATCCTCGAGCCGCGCATCGCTGCCTTCGATCGCCAGCGACGTGGCCATGTCGCGCAGCTCGGGTGGGAAGTCCTCGCGCGCCTGGATCACGTTCAGCCCCAGGCCGATCACCACCGCCTCGGCGAGCGCGCCGCCCGGCGAGACTGGCACGCGCCGCATCTCGCACAGCACGCCCGCGAGTTTCCGCGCCTCGACGAGCACGTCGTTCGGCCACTTGAGCCGCGCGCGCTTGACGCCGAGCGCATGCGCCGCGCGCGCCACCGCGAGCCCGGCGGCGAGCGGGATGGCGCCTGCCTGGCGCACGTCGCAGCCCAGGTGCAGCGCCACCGAGAGCGCGAGTCCCTTCCCCGGCGCCTGCTCCCAGCGCCGGCCGGCGCGGCCACGGCCGCGAGTCTGCGTGAGCGCGATCACCACCGCGCCGTCGCCGAGCTCGGCGAGTGCCGCCCAGGCGTCGTCGTTCGTGGACGCCGTGGACTCGCGCACGAGCAGCGAGCGTCCGAGCCGGCGCGTGGCAAGTCGCGCCGCGAAGCGCGAGCGATCGAACGCTTCAGCCAACTTCCTCGATCTCCAGGCTCAGGTCGAGCGCGGGCGCGGAGTGCGTGAGCGCGCCCACCGAGAGGTAGTCCACGCCGGTCTCCGCGTAGACACGGATGGTCTTGAGGTTGAGCCCGCCCGATACCTCCACCTCCGGCCAGCGGCGCGCGCCGTCGCGCACGCGCGGGTGGTCCGGCGGGTTCGCCGCGTACCAGCGGTCCACCTCCTCGACGCAGCGCTTGACGATTGCGGGCGCCTGGTTGTCGATGAGGATCCGGTCCACCTCGGGGCGCAGCGCCTCCTGAAGCTGGTCGAGCGATTCCACCTCGACCTCGAGCAGCAGGTCGCGGCGCGTGCGCTGGATGCGGTCGATGGCGTTCGTGAGCCCGCGCGCGGCGCGGATGTGGTTGTCCTTGACCAGGTACATGTCCCAGAGCGCCAGGCGGTGGTTCTGTCCGCCGCCGCAGAGCACGGCGTACTTCTCGAGGATGCGCAGGCCCGGCGTGGTCTTGCGCGTGTCGAGGATCGTCGCCCCGGTGCCGGCGATGGCGTTCACGTACGCGCGCGTGAGCGTCGCCACGCCCGAGAGCCGCATGAGGAAGTTGAGCGCCGTGCGCTCCGCGGTCATGACGCTCGCGGCGGAGCCGGAGACGGTGGCAATCGCCGCTCCCGCAGGGACTTCCTGCCCATCCTTCACCGTGGACTTGAACTTGAGGCTGGCGTCGACCTCGCGGAACGTCATCGCCGCGATGTCGATGCCCGAGACCACGCCCGGCTGTTTCGCCACGATCGCCGCACGCGCGCCCACGTTCGACGGCACCGCGTTCAGCGTGGTCACGTCGCCGGTGCCCACGTCCTCCGAGAGCGCGTACTTCACCAGCGGCAGGAAGCTCTCGTGCATGCTCAGCGATCCTTGCCGAACCGGCGCTTCACGTTGCGCGGCTCCCGGCCGGGCCGCACGGTGCGCGACCGGCCGGAGGCGCCGGCTTCGTGCATCGCCTCCAGAAGAGCGCCGCCGCGCGCCATCGCCAGCGCCGCCTTCACGTCGTCGATGCGGTCGCGCAGGGATGCCGCGCGCTCGAACTCCAGCGCCCGCGCCGCCTCGAGCATATCGCCCTCGAGCTGCGCCAGCAGCCGCTCGGAGTCGTCGCCCAGGAGCACCGCCTCGTCCTCGCGCGCGCGCTCGCCGCGCCCGATCGCGTCGGCCACGCTCGTCGCCTTCATGATCTCCTCGACGGTCTTCAAGATGGTGCGCGGCGTGATGCCGTGCTCGACGTTGTAGGCGTGCTGCCGCTCGCGCCGCCGGTTCATCTCGGTGATCGCGCGCTTCATCGAGTCGGTGATCTGGTCGGCGTAGAAGATGACGCGGCCGCCCGCGTTGCGCGCCGCGCGCCCGGCGGTCTGGATGAGCGAGCGCTCGCTCCGCAGGAACCCCTCCTTGTCGGCGTCGAGGATGCCCACCAGCGACACCTCCGGCAGGTCGAGTCCTTCGCGCAGGAGGTTGACCCCGACGAGCACGTCGAAATCGCCGCGCCGCAGCCCGCGCAGGATCTGCACCCGCTCGAGGGTCTCGATGTCGGAGTGCAGGTACTGCACCTTGAGCCCGATGTCGGT
>DATLUU010000087.1:0-3726 GCA_035577885.1 Verrucomicrobiia bacterium | reverse complement strand
AGCCGGGAAGCTTCCAGCGATCCACCGAGATCAGCGTGTCGAGCATGAACCGGTGCCCGGCGTCGTGCGACACCACCACGCGCGGGTCGCGCAGCTGGTTCGTGGCGCCGCGGTAGGCCACCGCCACGTCGATGGTACCGTTCAGCCGCTGCGCGCTCCGCATCGCGATCCGGCAGCACGCGCACACGTCGCCCGCGATCCACACGTCGGGGCTCCAGGTCACGCCGCCGTCCGCGCTCGCACTCGCGTAGATCTCCGCCAGCTCCGGCTCGTCGGCGAGACCCGCCGAGGCGCGGCCGTCGATCCAGGCCACGATCGGCCGGCCGTCGGGCAGCACGTCCACGGCGGCGAAGCCGTGATAGCCGGACGTGGGATCGACGCGATCGTCGTTGACCAGGTGCATCGCGCCCCACGAGCGGCCGCCGTCGGCGCTCACGCGCGCCGCCATGTCGTCCCCGGTCCCCTGGCGGCTCGGGCGCGTCGCCGCCCACGCGGCGACGAGCAGCCCGTCGCGTCCCCATGCCGCGACCGGCCGGCTCTCGGGGAAGCTCGAGACCATGCCCTGGAACGGATTCAGGCGCGCGGGCTCGCTCCAATGGCCGCCCGAATCCGCACTCACCGAGAGCCAGGCGTCGGCGCCCGCCGAGTCGCGAGTCACCCAGGTGAGCGCCACGCGGCCGCCGCGGTCGACCGCGAGCGACGGGTCGGCGGCCGTGGCCGCGGTGAGGAACGCCGGCGTGACCTCGTGGACGCGCGCCCACGGCGTGCCGGTGGGCCGCCGCGCGCAGCCACCGAGCATCTCGGCGGCGAGCGCGAGCGCCACGGCCGATCGGTGGGCGGATGTCGAAGCGCGCATGGAGGAGTGTCCCCGATCCGTTCCCGGCGCGGCGATCCGCGCGGAGCGCAGAGTGATACCACGACCGGGGGCGCTACCTCCCCAGCTTCACCACCCGCGTCGTGACGCTGCCGGCGCTGCCGCGGAATCGCACCCAGTAGACGCCCGCGGGGCTCGCCACGCCGCGCGCGTCGCGACCATCCCAGGTCGCGATGCCGCCGGACGTGGCGAGCCGCCGCACTTCGCGTCCCGAGGCGTCGATCACGGAGAGCGTGCCCTCGCCCGGCGCGTGCAGCGTGAGCGCGTGCGCGAACGGCGACGGCGTCGCGCGCAGCGTGGCGAACGGCGCCGGGAGCCCGCCCACCTGCGTCGGCGGCCGGAGCACGGGCCCGACCACCGTGAACGCGAAGCGCACATCGGCAGGCGCCGCGGGCACGAACCGCCCCGCGCACACCTGGCACGACGGGTCGTCGATCCGGTAGACGAAGCCGCGCAGCGTCATCGTCCCACCGCCCACGCTCACCACCTCCGCCCACGGCACGTAGTAGGGCAGCACGAACGTGCCGCGCGCCGCGATCGTGCCGCCCACACGCGGCCAGGCGCTGGTCACGCTCACGAACGAGTCGGGGATGGCGACCGTGGCATGGACGGCGAACCGCGTGGCGAGGTAGTCGCGCGGCGGCACGACCAGCGTGTCGCCGAAGCCTTCGCCCATGTGAAATGTTCCCTGCACCTCCTCGATCACCGAGTCCGCGGCGACCGCGCCGTGCCAGATACCCACGTCCGGGCCCACCCGCGCCAGCATCGCCGCGAGATCCAACCGCCCGTGCGCGGTCTGCGGGTCGACGCCGGGCGCGCCGATGTCATGGGCCGATTCGCGGATCACGTGCTGGTAATCGTCGTCGATCAGCTCGGGCCGCGCCGCAGCGAGCAGTCCCACGGCACCGGTCACGTGCGGCGCCGCTGCGGACGTGCCGCCGAACAGCGCGTAGCCCGGATACGTCTGGCCGGCGCCGCTCGGGTAGGTCATGAACGTGGTGTAGATGTTGGGGCTCCCCGGCGCCACGAGGTCCAGGCCCGAGGGATAGGACGAGAACGACGTGCGCTGGTCGCGCTCGTCGCTCGCGCCCACCGAGATGGCGAGGCCGTCGCGCGCGTACTGGGCGGGGTAGAGCGGGATCACCGCCTCCACCGGATCGAACCCCGAGTTCCCCGCCGCGCCCACCGGCACGCAGCCGTTCAAGAGCGCATAGGTCAGGGCCAGGCGTTCGGTGCGGCTCGGGCCCTCACCCGCGAACGACATGTTCACCGCGCGCGCGCCCACGTCGGCGGCGTGCACGATGCCGCGCGCGATGTCGAACGTGGTCGCCTCGCCGCTCGTGTCGGGCGCGATCTTGATGGGCACGATGCGGCAGCCGAAGTTCGCCGCGCCGTCGCCGCCGCAGACGCCGGCGATGCCGGTGTTGGGTGCGAAGTGCGCGCCGTCGTTCGTGCGCGACGCCATGATGCCCACGACCGGCGTGCCGTGGCCGTAGTAGTCGAGCACGGTGCGGTTCGGCGAATCGGTGGCGTTGAGCTCGTCGACGATGCGCGGCGTGCCGTCGGGCATCGACCCGCCCAGCTCGGGCTGCGCCGGGTCGATGCCGGTGTCGGCGATGGCGAGCTTCAGGTCGTTCGCACCCACCGATGTCTGCCACGCGGTGACGGCGCGGACGTCGGCCCCGGCGACGCCGTGGAACGGCCCCGCCGCGCCCACGTTCATGAGCGCCCACTGCGCGCCCGAGCGCAGGTAGGGATCGTTCGCGAGCGTGTCGAGCCCGGCACCGGTGCGGGGATTCCCGGGAGCGCGCGGCGGGCCGGCCACGCCGGGGAGCATCGTGCGGATCAAGTTCGGCTCGGCCCAGTCGACCAGTGCGTCGTTCGCGAGCGCCGCGAGCGCGGAGGCGGCGAGGGCGGCATCCGGCGCCTCGACGAGCACGATGCGCTCGGGATGGAAGTGATAGCTCGGCGGCAGCGGCCGCGCGGCGGAAAGCTGCTCGGTGAGCGCGCGCGTGGCATGGAGACCCAGCGCCGCGAACCGCCCGCGCACCGCCGCGGGCAGCGCGCCCGCCGAGCGCAGCGCGTACCCCGGCGCCGAGACGCCATCCGCCGAGAGCTGGACGATCAGCTCGCGCGAAGCATCCCCGGCGAGCGCGGAGGCGGCCGGGGCGAGGAGTGCGAGGGCGGCGAGGATCGAGAGAAGAGTGCGCATGGCAGCCGTGCGGGGGACGGGAAGCGGGAGCTTGCGCCCCAAGCCTAGCGCCCGCGCCCGCCACGACGCCATGGGCACGCCAGAACCGGGACGACCACGGTGTGGGCGGCCCACCGGGGCTTCACTTCCTCCGCCTCGAGGCCCCGGGCGTGGACCTCAGCCGGCGCGTCGTGACGCTTCGCTGAGTCGAGTTCCGGCCCGCGCTCGCGCGGCGCCCTACCGCGCGCCCGTGCTCTCGAACGTCTTCCGTGCCACGTTCGAGATGCGCAGCTCGTCCACGAAGCCGTTCCATGCGTACCAGGGCGGCGCGCCATGGGGGTCCTGCCTCAGCTCGCCGTGTACGTCGGTGAGGTGGCGCGGGTCGACCGCGTTGCCGATCACGAGCGGCGCCACCGAGCGCCTGATGCCGTTCGCGACCGCCACCTGCGCGTCGAGCCGGCCGTCGATGTAGATGCGCACCACCTCGCCATCGACGCTCGCCGCCACGTGCACCCAGCGTCTCGTGGGCAGCGTGGAGCTGGAGCAGGCGCGCTGCAGGCTGCTCGCCCGGTCGGCCCGGAACGCGAACACCAAGCGGCCGGGACCGAACGGCGCCACCGCCTCGTTGAACCAGCTGAAGCTCGATGTGGTCGTGGCGCCC
>DATLUU010000086.1:0-5527 GCA_035577885.1 Verrucomicrobiia bacterium | reverse complement strand
TCGGGCACGAGCGTGCCGTTGCCACGCACCTGGCGCAGCATCTCGCCGCGCTTCACGGTGTCGATCCACAGCGTGCCGCGCTCCACCGTGGGTGCTGCCGGCCGCAGCTGCGCCAGGCCCACGGTCCCCACCACCACGAGGATCGCGGCGGTGATGATCATGGGCTTGGTGCGGCTCGGCTTCTTGACGCGCGGTATGTCCATTGCGGGCTTGGAGGCTCCGGGGCGTGTCCTGCGTTGCAGCGAAACGAACGAGCGTTGATAAGGCGACGCGCCGGTCCGCACCGCGAGCTGCCACTCGGCGGACGGACCGGCGTGTGCTTCGGAAGACCAACGGCAGGGTTTACTGGAAGAACCGGGCCAGCGCAGGCGACGACGCAAGTCGTTGGCAGCACTCACCAACGTCGCGGACGAACGGCGCGCCACGCGGGGATCGCGTTCGGGCGTGGGATGCCGCGTCCCACAAGCGGACACTCGCTCGGACACTGAACGGTGGGTCGGGACTCTACGCGGCGCGCAAACGAGGACCGCCGCCCGATGGGGAGTCGGGCGGCGGCGGGTACCTCGCGGTGCGGCAGTCGTCAGTTCTTGTCGGCGTTCTCGTCCGGCTTCCGGTCGTCGGGGGCCGAGCGCGGGTGCTCGTGCATGCGCATGGCGCGGAGCCTCGACAGCCGGCGCACGGCGTCGGCGCTGTCGCGCATCGCCTGGCGGAGCTGGAGCGCGCGCTCGATCTCGGCGCGCGAGGCGAGCTGGATGATGCCGCCGAACGACTCGAGCTCGAGCTCCGGTGCGCGGGGCGAGTCGCTCGACGTGTAGCTCACGCGCATCTTCCGCGTCGTGCGCGTCGACTGCGTGCGGGGCTGCGGCGCGGTCGCAGGCGCGGGCGGCGTCGCCGGCACCATCTCCGCGGGCAGCGAGAAGTTCCACGAGCGCCACGTCATCGCCCTGGGCGCGGGCGGCGTCGGCGACTCCGGGGGCGCCGGCGGCACCGGGATCGACGATTCGAGCTGGCCGTTGAACGAGGAGACGGTGACGTTCATCGGCTGCGTCTTGTCCACGCCCACGTAGATCTTGCCATTGTGCGACGAAAACGCGTACCGCCCGCGCGGCTGGAACTTGGACGCGTAGTAGACGCGGCCGTTGAGCGTGCTCGCGCTCACCTTGGCCGACGACACGTCGTCCATCTGGATGTCGCCGTTGACGCTCTGCGCCTGGATGCCGCCGAGCACGCGCACCAGGCGCACGGCGCTGTTGATCGAGCCCGCGGTGATGTCGCCGTCCACGTCCTCGGCATGCACCTCGCCCTCGGTCGAGTTCAGCTCCATCGGGCCCTGGCACGAGGTCACGTGCACGTCGCCGCTCATCGACTGCGCGCGCACCGGGGCGCGCATGCCGGTCACCGCGATCTCGCTCTCGATGCCCGAGATCTCGAGCGGCAGCCACGCCGGCACGGTGAGGTTCCAGTCCACGTCCGCCGGCGCGCCCTCGAATGAGCGCACACCCAGCTTGAGCGTCCCGTTCTTGATCGCGGTCACCAGCCGGTCGCTGCGGTCGTGCTGGATGTTCACGCGCACCGCGTTCTGGTCCCACACCTTGACGACGATGTCGCCGGAGAGGTTCGCGAGCGACAACGTCACGCCTGGGGTCACGCGCAGCACCGTGTCCGTGGTCATGGGCTGGCGCATGCGGCGCGAGCGTGCGTCGTCAGCCCACTGCACCTGGTCACGAGGCACCTCGGGCCCGTCCACGTAGAGGATGGCATCGTCCGTCACCACCACGCCGGGCGCGCCCATCGCGGCGCGCTCGGCGGCGCGCTCGGCGGCCCGTGCGAGGCGCTCGGCATTCTCCTGCGCCCTCGCCGCGGCCCGCTCGGCCTGTGCCTGGACGCGCTCGGCCTCGCGCTGGGCGTCCGCCGAGGCATGCTCTGCCGCCCACTCGGCGCGCAACGCCGCCTTCTCCGCCTCGATCTGCGCCCGCGCGGCGACCTGCTGGGCCACGTGCTGCGCGCGCTCGGCGGCGCGCTGCGCCTCGATCATGGCGCGGTCCGCGGTCTTCTCGTTGTCGCACGGGTCGGCGTGCACGGCGCTCGTCATCGCCGCGGCGAAGAGCAGCGCCTGGAGCACCCGCCCGAGCACACGAAGAGCGTCGCGCATCGTCACACCCCCGCCAGCTGCGCGGCGCGCTTCACCATGTCGAGCTTCGACTGGACGGAGCCGGCGAAGTAGTTCTGCAGGTCACGGTTCGCGGGATCCTGCTCGAGCGCGCGACGCGCGTCCTCGGTGGCCTTGTGGATGATGCGCAGGTTCTCCTCCAGCACCTTCACGGTCTTGGGATCGAGCTTGTCGCGGCCGCGATCGAGCGCCTGCTGGAGCTGGCCGATCTCGGACTCGATGGCCGTGGCGTCGAACGAGACGGCTGCCGCCTCGGTGCCGGCGGAAGACGGCTGCAGACCCGGCGTGGTGACCACGGCCGCCTGCGGCCTGAGTCCCGACGCCATCCGCGTCTGCACCAACCACGACACGCCGAGCGCCACCGCCAGAAACGCGGCCGCGGCGAGCGCCCACTGCGGCACGCTCCACAGCGCCGGACGGGGTGCCCGCGCGGAGTGCGGGTTCGGCAGCTCGTGGACCACGATCCGCGGCGGCTTCACGCTGGTGGTACCCGCCGTGCCGATTCGTGACGCGATCCCCGCCCAGAGATCGGTCGGCGCCAGCGGGTCCACGAGCGTGGCCGCGCGCGTCTTCACGCGCTCCAGCGCCGCGAGCGTGTCGCGGCACTCGGCGCAAGCGACGAGGTGGCGCTCCAGCGCCTCGGCCTCGCCGCGCGGCAGGTCGTGGTCCAGGTACTCGGACAGCAGGTCGGTGAATCGATCCTTCATGACGTCACTCCACTCACGCGCCCAGGTGCCCGCGCAGCAGCATGCGCGCGCGGTGCAGCTGGGCCTTCGTCGTACCGGTGGTGACGCCGAGCAACCCCGCGATCTCCTCGTGGCGATAGCCCTCGACGTCGTGCAGCACGAAAATCATCCGCGCGCCGTTCGGCAGCTGCGCGATGGCCTTCTCGAAATCCATGTGGTGTTCGCGCCCCGGGGGCCTGGTCTCGACGCGCTCCAGTACCTCGTCGTCGCCGATGAACCGGTTGCGCTCGATCGCGAACGCGGCGCGCTTGCTCAAGATGAGGTTCACGGCCAGCCGGTGGAGCCAGGTGGAGAAGCGCGCCTCGCCGCGGAACGTGTGCAGCTTCTGCCACGCGCGCACGAACACGTCCTGGGTGAGCTCGGGCGCCTGCTCGTAGCCCACCATGCGCCGCGCGAGCGCGTGGACGCGGTCGACGTTCTCCTCGTACAAGCGGCGAAAGGCCTGCGCGTCACCACGCGCGGCCAGCGCCGCGTCACTGGTCTCAAGGCTCTGGGGCAGGGCGCGTTGGTCCAGGGTCAAGGTCGGGTGCCAGGTCAGGGTTGCGGACATTGCCCCGGATTGGACCGGTGGCGTGGGCCCAAGGTTGGAAGCGGTGGGGCCACCCGGGCGAGCGGCGAATCCCGTGCGCGGCCGGCATACCGACCAGCGCGGTGGGCAGTTGCCGGGCCGGCCGGATGCAACCCGGAGCGCCCCGGAGCCGTCTACAGGTCCATGACGAATCGCCCCGGTGACGCCCGGGGCCCACGGCTCCCCAGCCCCAAAGAGGTGACCCATGATCCTTCGCCACGCCCTGATGCTCGGCGCGCTGGCGCTGCTGCCGGCGCTCCAGTCGCCGGCGCTCGCCGCGCAGACCTACACGCTCACCGGCGACGACGTCGCCATCTGGGATCCGGCGGGCGAGGTGAGGATGGAGGCCGCGACCGGCAACGCGGTCGAGGTCGTGGTCACGCTCCAGGGTAAGGACGCCGGCGACGTGACCGTGAGCGACAAGGCACTGGGCAGCCGCCCCACGCTGCGCGTGCTCTACTCCGGCCACACCATCATCTATCCGCCGATGGGCCGCTGGTCCAACTCCAACACCACCATCCGCGACGACGGCACCTGGGGCGACCACGTCAACGGCTGGAGCGGCCACCGGCTGACCGTGAAGGGCAGCGGCTCGGGCACCGAAGCGTGGGCCGACATCGTGGTGCGCGTGCCCAAGGGTCGCAGGGTGTCGGTGTACTCGATCGCCGGCTCGGCCGAGATCCGGAACGTGGACGGCAAGGTGTCGTTCGACGGGGGCTCGGGCGGCGCCCAGGCCGAAAACTGCCGCGGCACGCTGTCGCTGGACCTGGGGAGCGGCGGCGTGGAGGTGAACGGCTTCCGCGGCGAGCTGAACGTCGACACCGGCTCCGGCAGCGTCAAGGCGAACGACGTGAACGGGCCCAGCGTGCGGCTCGACACCGGCTCGGGCGGCGTCACCGGCGACGGCATCGTCACCGACGACCTGCTCGTGGACACGGGCTCGGGCTCGGTGGAGCTGTCGCGCGTCGACGCCAAGCGGGCGAAGGTGGACACGGGCTCGGGCGGCGTCGCCATGGGCCTGCTCACGGCCACGCCCGACCTCGACATCGACACCGGCTCCGGCAGCGTGCGCGTGTCGCTCCCCACCACGCTCAGCGCCCGGCTCCACATCGAGACCGGCTCGGGCGGCATCCGCTCCGAGCTGCCGCTGACGATCGACGAGAAGGACACCGGCATCCTGCGCGGCACGGCGGGCAGCGGCGCCGGCCGGCTGCACGTGGAGACGGGCTCCGGCGGCGTATCGCTCCTCGCCGCCAACGTCTCGGGCTCGACGGGCAAGTCGAAGACGCAATGAGCGCGCTGGTCGGGGCGGCTCCCGCGCCGGTGCGCGAGCCGCCGCGACTCGTCAACGCTCGTGCCCCTCGCAGCATCGGATACGAGAGAATCACGACCATCCCCCAGCTCAAGTCGATTTGGAAACGCATCCGCGCGCTCGACCGGGACCTCAGGCGCGCGGGGCCAGGGAAGTCAGGCGAGCTACCCGCGGCAAGCCGTGAGGGCGGTTTCCGGGGGGAAAGGGATGGTCCCGAACATGTCGGGTGAACCCGATGTCGTGATGGACTGACCGAACCCGGTTCGTCGCGCATCGAGCGCTGCACGGTGCCAGCGACGAGCAGGGACTCGCCGGAACCCCGGGCCCCGGGAGGCCCGGGGGATAGCTGTGGGGTGGGTGGTTTGGGGCGCGAGCATGGGATCGCGCCAGCAGGAACTTCGCCTGACCGGGCGAAGTGCGCACCCTGTCCGCGACCGGGCAGGGGAGCGGGCGCCGGTTGCCCCGACACGCACCGGCGCCCGCCGCGCTATCGCGTGATCGGCAGGATCACCGAGCGCGTGCCGCCGGCGAAGGAAAGGCGCGCGAAGTAGACACCGCTCGCGACCCCATGCCGGACGTCCCAGGCGAGCGAGGTGCGGCCGGGAGCCAGGCGGCCGGCGAGCAGCGATGCCACGCGCCGTCCCTGCGCATCGAAGATCTCGAGCTTCGCCTCCAGCACGAGCGGCGAGTCGAGCTGGAACGCGATGCGGCCGGCATGCGGCGAGAAGCCC
>DATLUU010000085.1:0-2837 GCA_035577885.1 Verrucomicrobiia bacterium | reverse complement strand
TCGGTGAGGTTCACGAGGTGCTCGCCGGCGCCCAGCGCGCCGACGTCGCGGGCGACGATGCGGCGGCCGGCGAGGTCGGTGAGCTCGAGGCGCGCGGAGGCTGCGTCAGGAAGCGTGAACGCAGCCGCCAACCCCGAGAAGGACGGATTGGGCCGCGCGCCGTGCAATGCGATGCGGGGGCCGGGGACCGGTCCCGGCGGGGTGCCGGTCACGGGTGGGGTGACGTTCGCCGACAGGGCGGCGAGGAACGACTGCGGCTCGCCGGCGATGGTGCGGAACTCGCCGCCCACGAACAGCGTGCTGTCGTCGGCCGCGAGCGCACACACGGCGCCGATCGGGTTCGGCGCCCAGTCGAGCGTCGCGCCCGAGGCAGCGTCGATCGCGGTGAGCGTGCCGCGGCCGTTCAAGCCATGCCCGCCGGCGAAGATCGTGCCGCCGGCCACCGCGAGTGCGTCCACGCCGGGCAGGCAGTCGGGCCCGGACTGCGTGCACAGCATCGGGTCCTCGGGAGCCCACTCCAACGAGCCGTTGCCGGGATCGAGCGCGGCAACGAAGTTCCTGCCGGATCCTCCGATCCCGGTGAACGCGCCGGCGGCGATGACGGAGCCGCCGGTCAACCCGAGCGCGCCGACCCAGTCGTTGGCATCCGGATCCCACGCGTCGAGGGTTCCGCTCGCGGCATCGAGCGCCGCGACGTGGTTGCGCGAGGTGCCACCGATGAGCGTGAACGTACCGCCCGCGTAGAGCGTGCCGCCATTCAGCGCCAGCGCGCGCACGACGCCGTTCGTGCCCGGCGCCCAGGCGGTCGCCGCACCGGTCACGGGATCGAGCGCAGCGATGAAGTTCCTCGGCTGGCCTCCGATCTGTGCGAAGTCACCGCCCGCGTACACCGTGCCGCCGTCGCTCGCGAGCGCGCGCACCGTGCGGTCGGAGCCCGGATCCCAGGGCGTGATCGCGGCGGTGGCGCCGCCGACCGCGGCGAGGTGTTCGCGCGGCGCACCGCCCACGGCGAGGAAGTCGCCGCCCAGATAGACCGTGCCGCCGGCGAGGGCGAGCGCGTCGACCACGTCGTCGGCGTCGGGATCCCAGCTCGTGGGATGCCCCGTGCGCACGTCGATCGCCGCGACGTGGTGCCGCACCACGCCGCCCGCGCTCGTGAACGTGCCGCCCGCGAACAGGCGAGTGCCGTCGAACGCGAGCGCGAGCACCGTGGCGTCGACCGGATCGAGGTCCGGGTGCCATGCCGTGGCCGCGCCCGAAGCGGTGTCGATCGCCGCCGCACGCAATCGCTCCTGGCCACCGGCGTGCGCGAACGCGCCACCCGCGTAGAGCGTGCCGCCCACGAGCGCGAGCGCGCTGACGGTGCCGTCCGTGCCCGGATCCCACGCGGTCGCTCTCCCCGTGGACGCATCGAGTGCTGCGAGTGAAGCGCGATCCGCACCGCCGATCGTGGCGAACGAGCCGCCGACGTAGACCGTGTTTCCCGCGGGGACCATCGCGTAGATGTTCGTGAACGGAGGCCCCGGGTTCGGGTCCCACGCGGTCGCCATGCCGGTCGCCGGGTCCACTGCCGCGAGACCGTTCCGGAGTTGCCCACCGATGGCGGAGAAGCTCCCCGACGCGTACACACGGCCGGCGCTCACCGCCACGCACAGCACCTGCGAGTAATCGGGCAGCGCGTTCGGGTTCCACGCCGTCGGGAGCCCGGTCGTCGCGTCGAGCGCGCCGAGGTGCCCGCGCGCCTGACCGCCGATGTGCGCGAACCCGCCGCCGGCATAGATCGTGTTCCCGCTCACCGCGAGCGTGTAGACGGCGCCATCGGCGCCCGGATTCCACGACGTGGCGGCACCGGTCGCGATGTCGAGCGCGGCGATCTGGCTGCGCAGGCTGCCGCCGATCTGACCGAAGAGGCCGCCGGCGTAGAGCGTGCCGCCGATGCGCACGAGCGCCTGCACCGGGCCGTCCGGCGCCGGATCCCACGCGGACACGGAGCCGTCCGCGAGCACGTGCGCGAGGTTCGTGCGCGCCTGGCCGCCCACCGAGGTGAAGTCGCCGCCGATGAACCAGCCGCCGGAGCCGTCGGCGAGCGCGCACGACACGTCACCGACGATGACCGGGAAACCCGCGGCGGGCGCACCGCTTCCCGTGTCGAGGGGCACGCCGCACCCGGTCACCGGACCGATGCGCGTGAAATCGCCGCCGACGTAGAGCGTGTTCCCGTCGAGGACGGCGGTGCGCACCATGCTGTTCGGGACCCAGAAGTCGCGGCGCAGGGTTTGCGCGCGGGCGGCGCCGGCAAGAACCGCGAGGGCGAACGCGGCGTACAACAGACTTCGCGAGTGGGCGTGCTCGAACTCGCGAGGTCTCATGGCGTCAGCCCTTCGGATGGAACGTCGGAGCGGCCGGCGCAACGCACGACACGCTACGGGCTACATGGGCCAGGCGGTATCAGGTAAATACCCGTACCGTGTGAGGGAAGACCTTACGCCCCAGCCAGCCCACGCACCGCGCGCAGAGCCGCGTCCACTTCCTGTTCATCGTTGATCAAGCCCGCCGAGAGTCGCGCGTAAGTGACCCGGTACGGGCTCGTGCTGGCGATGATGTTCTTCTCCAGCAGCTTCGCCACCACCTGCTCGGGCTTCAAGCCCGCGACCTCGAACGCGACGATGCCTCCGGAGACATCGGCCGCGAGCGGTGTGTGCACGCGCACCTGTTTCATCGCCGCGAGCCCCTGCTTCAGCTGGTCGTTGAGCGCGCGGATGCGCGTCGCGACGCGCGCGCGCCCGAGCTTCGCCTGCATGTCGAACGCCGCCTTCATCGCCCACTGGTGCTCGTAC
>DATLUU010000084.1:0-5989 GCA_035577885.1 Verrucomicrobiia bacterium | reverse complement strand
GCCCCGACAACCGCCACGGTACCGTTCCACCCCTGGACCACACTGGCGTTCATCGCCGCCAGCGCCTGGATCGTGTTCCAGTCGCTGGCGCACGATCCCAGGAACGGCGCCATCGGCGTGGCGCTCATGCTCGCCGCCTGGCCGGTGTACCTGCTCTGGCGCCGGTTCGCGGCGCCCAGGCCCTAGGAGGTCGCGAGCCATGCCCCGTCTCGTGCGCACGCCGGCGCGCATCACCGCCGCCGGCAACAAGCCCAAGTTGATCGACGAATACGTGGGCCGCGTCCACACCGGGGACGCGCGCGTGAGCGTGGCGCGCATGCGGAGCCCGGAGGGTTGGGTGGAGCCGGCCCAGGCGCCCGAGTTCGAGGAGCACACGTTCGTGATCTCGGGCCTGCTGCGCGTCGAGCACTGGGGGCCGGCCGGGGAGCCTCGCGTGCTCGACGTGCGCGCGGGCGAGCTCGTGAGCGTGGCCGCCGGGGAGCGCGTTCGCTACTCGACGCCGGAGCCGGGCGGGGCCGAATACGTGGCGATCTGCCTGCCCGCGTTCTCGCCCGACCTGGTCCACCGCGACGACTGACCTAACGCCGCGCCCTTGACCCGCCGATGACTCCCCGGTCCAGGAGGGCCGCATGCGGGGTCTCGCACGCCTGTCGTTGTGTTCGCTCGTGGTGCTGGCCGCGTCGTCCGCGAACGCCGCGGTGCCGTCGGCGCGCGCCGTCATCGAGCGCTATGTCCAGGTCTCCGGCGGCCGCGCCGCGCTCGACGCCGACACGGTGCTGCACGTCACCGGGCATTCCATCGACGCGGGCATGAAGGGCACGTTCGAGGTCTGGATGCAGGCCCCCTCGCGCGCGCTGCGCATCGACCGCGTGGGGACGCTGCGTACGAAGCAGGGCATCGACGGCACCGTCGCCTGGCGCACGGACTACACCTCCAAGCGCGCGAACCCGGTCGAGGGCAAGGACCTCGAGGCCATGCTCGCGGACATCTGGTTCGCCACCGAGCAGTGGGCGCGCGACACCACGTCCAAGGCGCTCCTCGGCCAGAGCTCGTTCATCGCCGGACGCTCGCTCCAGGGCGTGGACATCACGCCGCCGGTGGGGCCCAAACAGACGCTGTGGTTCGACCAGAAGACCGGGCTCCTGGCGCGCGTCACCCACCACCGCGACCAGCACGAGTGGAACGAGGAGCTGTCGGTGTGGAAGACGCTCGCAGGCCGCAAGCGCGCGACCGTGTCCGAGGTGGGCATGGTGCAGTTCCCCTCCAGCTACCACCGCGAGCAGGTCGACAGCCTGTGGGCGAAGGGTGCGAAGGATCCCATGGCATTCGCCGTGCCCGGCAGCACCGCGGCGCCGGTGGTGTGGACGGGGGCCAGGGCCAAGATCGAGCTGCCGTTCCGCTACAGCCGCGGCCACGTGTGGGTGAAGCTGTCGCTCAACGGCGCGCCGCCGGCGGAGTTCGTGCTCGACACCGGCGCCTTCAACACCTGCCTCGACCGCGGCATCGCCCAGACGCTCGGCCTGCAGCCCGAAGGCGAGTACGGCGCGCAGGGCGTCGGTGGCTACGACACGTTCGGCTTCGCGCCGCTCAAGTCGGTGCGCTGGTCCAACGACAAGGGCGCGAGCGTCGAGATACGTGACCTCCGCGTCGGCGTCATCGGGCTCCAGGAGATGACCAGCTCGGTGGAGTGGGGCCGCACCAACGGGCTCCTGGGCTACGACGTGCTGTCGCGGTTCACGCTCGACATCGACTTCGACCGCGAGGTGATCACGCTCTGGGACCCGGCGACGTACGTGCACCAGGGCCCGGGCACGCCCATCCCGATGACGCTCAATGGCAACATCCCCACGGTGGAGATGACGATCAACGGCAACTGCAAGGGCACGTACATCGTCGACGTGGGCAACGCGAGCGTGCTGTCGGTTGGCGCCGAGCAGGTGATGAAGTGCCGGTTGCTGGCGCTGCAGCACAAGGAGGTGCAGCACTGGGTGGGCGGCATCGGCGGCGCGTTCCAGGAGAACGTCACCCGGCTCGACAGCCTCAGGCTCGGGCCGTTCCTGTTCACCGAGCCGGTCGCCGGCCTGACCACGCACCACCAGGGCTCGGCCGGGAGCCTCGAGGTGCAGGGCAACATCGGTACCACCGTGCTCGAGCGCTTCCGCTGCACGTTCGACTACGCGCACGGCCAGCTGTGGCTGGCGCCCGGGGCGCGCTTCGCCGAGCGCGAGGCGTTCACGCGCAGCGGCCTCTGGTACACGCGCTGGGCCGGCGTCGTGGTGGTGTTCGGCGTGGTGCGCGGCTCGCCCGCCGAGGATGCGGGGCTCAAGATCCGCGACGTCTTACGCTCGATCAACGGCAAGAGCGTGGAGAAGATGACGCCCGAGGAGCTGGACCGCGTGCTCCGCGACGGCAAGGCCGGGTCGACCATCAAGCTCACGTACGAGCGCGAGCTCAAGGAAGAGACCGTGGAGATGACGCTCGCCGACGTGCTCTAGCCACGCTTCCTTCGGCTTGCGCGATCCCGGGTCGCCGGGGACCTTTGGTGTCGCAGTGGACCTGGTCGGGGAGGACGTGTTGACGACGAAGACGAAGTGGCTGATCGGCATGGCCACGGTCGCAGCGGCCGGCGTGGGCTTGGTCGCGATCGGCTGGTTTGCGTTGGAAGCAGTTCCGGTGTCGCACCTCCACCTGCCGAAATACTCGCTGGAGCAGACCGACTCGGCACATCGCTGGTACCGGCGCACGACCGTCCACTTCAACTCTGCGGTATACGTCAACGACTTCGAGGACTATTCCATCTGGCTCGCGTACCCCGTGCCGACCCACGCGATCGGACGCGCGCCGTTCGGCAACTCGCTCGTGTGCTCGATCCCCGGGCAGGAGCCGACGGATTACATCGCGGTGGACTGTGGCTCGGAGATGGAGGCGTACGAGGTCTTCCGCAATGCCGATCACCCGCCCTTCGACTGGCGGCACGCGAGGTTCCAGACGATGGAATTCGCCGGCACGATGATGCACTCGGAGCACAAACGCACAGCGGACTCGACCCTGGTCGCCGACGTGGTGCGCACGCTGCGCGAGGGCGCACCCGTGTCCGTGTCATTGCCGGCCTCCATGAATTCGACGAACCTGGGGAGGCTCAACCTGGTCAGCGATGCGCTGCCGGGATTGACGTTCTGTCCGGCCGTCTACTGCGACTCCGCCGGGCCCGCCTACCTGGCCGAGAGCTTCGCGGTCGAATACGTCAACCGCACGGAGAAGATCCACGCCCAGTGGATCCCGGCGAGCGAAGCGTTCGCGCAATGGCTGAAGCGCCCTGAGTAACGAGCCGCCGGGAAGCTGTTGCACAGGGATCCGGCTCGGGACGCGGATGCAGGCATGGGCCAAAGGGAGGAGCCCGGCTGCGCTCCGGACCGCGGTATGCTTCGCCGCGCGACGCTCTGAGCATCCAGCCGCGGGAGCAACGAGCGCCGGCAGCACCGCGAAGGAGCCTCGCGATGTCGTGCGTCGGCATCAACATCGGTGCACTCACGGTCAAAGTGGCCGCGGCGCGGAGCGATGCGCGGATCGCACTCGTATCAGCCCACCGCGGCCGCCCGCTCCAGGTGCTCGAGCAGATGCTGGCGGGACCGGAATTCGCCGACGCGGAGTACTTCGGCGTGTCGGGCCGGCTTGGCCACATCTCGGAAGTCGCGGCCATCCAGCGCGCGCTGCAGGAGGCGCCGGGCGACTTCGATGCGGTTGCCTCGCTGGGCGGTGAGTCCTTCCTCGCCTACATCGTCGCCGAACGACGGATCGTCAACGTCTTCTCGCACAACAAGTGCGCGGCGGGAAGCGGCGAGTTCTTCGTCCAGCAGATCGGCCGTATGGGCCTGGAGATGGAAGAGGCGATCCAGCGCTCGTTCGCGGGGAACGTCGTGCCGCTGGCGTCGCGCTGCTCGGTGCACTGCAAGTCCGACATCACCCACAAGCTCAACCGCAACGAAGCCACGCCGGAAGACATCCTGCACACGCTGCACGACAGCATGGCCAGCAAGGTCGTGGCCCTGCTCGAGAAGGGCCAGCGCGAACTGCGCCGCGTGCTGCTGATCGGCGGGGTGACGCGCAACGCGGCCATGGTCGCAGCACTGCGCGCGAAGCTGCCCGCGACAGAGTTCGTGGTGCTGCCGGAGAGCCCGTGGTTCGAGGCGTGGGGCACGGCGCTCCTCACGCGCGACGTGCCGGTCCACAGGTCCCCGAGCATCCTCAGGCCCGCGACACTCGGTCACCATCCCCCGCTTCACGTCTGCGCGGACCGCGTCCGGGTCCTCGCGGGGCCACCGCCTCAGGCGCCGCCGGAGGGCCCCATGACGCTGGGGGTGGATGCGGGGTCGACGACCACGAAGGCGGTCCTGCTCGATCCCGCCACGGGCGGCGTCGTGGCCTCGCACTACGCGCGAACGAACGGCGACCCGGTGGCCGCGGCGCGCGCGTGCCTGCGGGCGCTCGAGGAGCAGGTCGGGGACCGCACGGTCGGCGTGATCGCGGCCACCGGCTCCGCGCGGGAACTGATCGGAGCCTGGCTGGGCACCGAGCACGTCTACAACGAGATCTCGGCGCACGCGGCGGGCGCGCACCACTTCGACCGCGACGCGGACACCATCTTCGAGATCGGCGGCCAGGACTCCAAGTACATCCATCTGCGGAACGGCGTCCCCATCGACTACGCGATGAACAACGCCTGCTCCGCGGGCACCGGTTCGTTCCTCGAGGAGAGCGCGCACGGCGACCTCGGGATCGAGGTCTCGGACATCGTCGACCTGGCACTGGCCGCGCCCTCGCCGGTGCAGTTCAAATCGACATGTGCGGCGTTCATCAACTCCGACATCCGTATCGCGCAGCAGGAGGGGCATTCGCGCGCGGACATCGTGGCCGGGCTGGTCTATGCCATCGCCGCCAACTACCTGAACCGCGTGAAGGGTCCACGCGCCGCGGGGAACAAGGTGTTCCTGCAGGGCGGCGTGGCGTTGAATCGCGCTCTCGGCCACGCCTTCGCGCACAGCGTGGGCGGGCAGGTCGTGATACCACCGACTCCTGAGTTGCTGGGGGCGCTTGGCGTCGCGCTGCTCGCCTCGGCGCGCGCCGGTGGCTCCACCGCGTCGCCCGTCGCGTTGTCGTCGCTCGCGGCGCAGGAAATGAAGCCCGTGGGCCGGTTCATCTGCAGGGCGTGCAGGATGTACTGCAGTGTCGAACGCTTCGAGGTGGCGGGCAGGAAGTTCCCATTCGGCGGGCGGTGCAGCCTCTACGAGAGCGTGTGGAAGCGGAAGGCTCGGACGGAGGCGGCGCCGGATCTCGTGGACCAGCGGACGGAGGTGCTATTCCGCGAGCCACCCGCACCGTCGCAGGCCGCCCTGGGGCGCGTGGGCATCCCGAAGGCCCTCACCACACACTCGCTCTACCCGCTCTATTCCACGTTCTTCCGCGGGCTCGGGCTCGAGGTCGTGCTGTCGGACATCGACCCGCGCGGGGAGCTCCGATCGAACGCCGGCTTCTGCTTCCCCGCCCAGATCGCCCACGGCGCGGTCCTGGATCTCGAGCTCAAGGGCATCGAGCTCGTGTTCCTTCCGCACGTCTCCCACATGCCGCTCGTGCACCGCGGCGGCGACTGCTACCTGTGCCCGATCACGCAGGCGAGCCCCTACTTCATGGCCAAGGCATTCCACGGGATCCGCATCCTCTCGCCGAGGCTCGACTTCGCGAACGGCTACACGGCCAGCTCCGCGCTGGTGCAGATGGCGATCGATGAGCTGGGCGCGTCACCTGAGGTCGCCCAGCGGGCATGGCTGGACGCGGTGGAGGCACAGACGGCGGCCGAGGGCAGGCTGCGTGACCTGGGGCGGCGCGCGCTGGATGAGGCCATCGCGGCGGGCAAGCCCGCGGTGCTGCTCGCGGGGCACAGCTACAACGCGTTCTCGCCCGAGGCGTCGCAGTCGGTGGGCAAGAAGCTCGC
>DATLUU010000083.1:0-7578 GCA_035577885.1 Verrucomicrobiia bacterium | reverse complement strand
GCTCCATGTAGAACGCCTTCACCGCGGCCGGGTAGTTCATCACGAACAGCGGCGAGTCGTGGCGGCTCGAGAGCTCGGTCTCGTCCGGGGCGCCGAAGTCGCTCCCCCACTCGAACGCCATGCCCTTCTCGTGCAGCAGCTTCACCGCGTCGTTGTAGTGCATGCGCGGGAACGGCGCCCTGACCCGCTCGAGCTTGGTGACGTCGCGCTCGATCACCTTCAACTCTTCGCGGCAGCGGTCGAGCACGCGGCCGATCGTCGCTATGAGCAGGCGCTCCTCGAGCGCGATCACGTCCTCGAGCGTGGCCCACGCCCACTCCGGCTCCATCATCCAGAACTCGATCAGGTGGCGGCGCGTCTTGCTCTTCTCCGCGCGGAACGCGGGTCCGAAGCAGTACACGCGTCCGAGCGCCATGGCGGCAGCTTCCATGTACAGCTGCCCGCTCTGCGAGAGATAGGCCTTGTCGTCGAAGTACTGGGTCTCGAACAGCGTGGTCGTGCCTTCACAGGCGCTCGGCGTGAAGATCGGCGCGTCGACGAGCGTGAACCCCTCGCTGTCCATGTGCTCGCGGAACGCGGCGATGATCTGCGCGCGGATGCGCAGGATGGCCTGCTGGCGCGGGGCGCGGAGCCAGAGATGGCGATGATCCATGAGGAAGTCGACGCCATGCTCCTTGGGCGTGATCGGGTACTCGGGGGCGAGCGACACCACCTCGAGACTCGTGAGGCCGAGCTCGACGCCGCCCACCTGCCGTGCGTCGGCCTTGACCGTGCCGCGCGCGATCACGGCCGACTCCTGGGTCAGCGCGCCGCTCGCCTCCCACTGCTCGGGCGAGAGGTCCTTGACGCCGGCCACGCACTGGATCAGGCCGCTGCCGTCGCGAAGCACCAGGAACTGCACCTTGCCGCTCGAGCGCCGGTGGGTCACCCAACCCCGGATCTCGACGGACTCGCCCACGTGTGCGGGCGCCTCGTGGATGCGGATCCAGGGCGCGGTGCCGGTCTGTAAGGGGTTCATGCGGGGGCCTCGGGAGGGGGCGGAAGCGCCGGGAGAAGCGTCTCAAGTGACTGCGCGACAACGCCGATACCCCGGACGAACGCCCGGACCGTACGGAGCGAACACTCGGAGTGTCAAGAGAATGCGCGGGATGGACCGACCAGGGATGAAGGTCCGTGGGCACACGCGTGGGCGGTGGTTCCGGCGTGGGCTCACGGCATTCCCCGCGCGCGCGTTGCAAGCGCTGGCGATACTCGCGCTCACGGTGGCGCTCGCCATGCCGCGTTCCGCGCACGCGCAGGAGCCGCCGGGTGACGAGCCCGACACGCTGGAGGTCCCGAGCGCCGCCGTGGCCGACACGGTCGCGCACGCCGCGCGTCCCGCGCTGCACGCCCCCGTGAGCCGCACCGCGCCCGTGACCGAGCCTCCGCCCGCGGTCGTGAAGGCGCCCGCCGTGCGCGCAACCCGGCTCGTCGAGCCCGCCGCCGTGAGCCGCGGCGCGCCCTCCGACCTGCGCGACGTCAACCAGTGGGTGGCGTGGAAGAACGCGCAGCAGCTGGTCGCGCTCCCGGTCGAGGCCCGGCTCTTCTATCGCCGCGGGCTCATCGCCCACCAGTCCGGCCAGATGCCGGAGGCGCTCGCGAACGTGCGCGGCGCGATCGACCTCGACCCCTCGTTCCTGGCACCGCACCTGACGCTCGCCGGCTGGCTCGTGTTCAGCGACCCGGCGCAGACGCTGATCCACTGCGCGGTGATCGTGGACCGCATCCGCCGCGACTTCACCGTGCAGCTGGACGTGGTGGCGAACGTGCTCTCGCTCGGGCTCGAGGCGCTGTTCGTGGGCCTGCTCGCCGCCGGGCTCATCATCGTGGTGCTGCGTCGCGAGCTGCTCGCGCACGGCCTCTTCGAGCACCTGTCCACGGTCATCACCCCCGCCACCGCGCGCTGGTGGGTGCCGGTGATCCTGGCGCTGCCGTTCCTGGGCGGCGTCGGCCTCACCCTGCCCGTGCTCGGGCTCCTCGCCTTCCTCGTCCCGCACCTGAGATTGCGCGAGCGCGTGCTGTTCGGCCTGCTCGGGCTCGCCGCGGTGACGGCGCCGTTCGCGCTCGCCGCGCTCGACCGCTTCACGCTGGCGCTGCGCACGAACGCGCCGCCGTTCTACGAGACGCCGCTCATCGAGCACGCGTCGTGGGATGCGGTCACCCAGTCGCGGCTCGAGGTCTGCGCGCAGCGCGACCCCGAGAACGGCTTCGCCCAGTTCGCGCTCGCCTGGCATGCTCGCCAGGGCGGGCAGCTCGAGGTGGCGGAGCGCGCCTACCGCGCCGCGCTCATCGCCTGGCCCGAGCACCCGGCGGTGCTCACCGACCTCGGCAACGTGCTCGCCATGCGCGGCCACTCCGACGAGGCGCTCGTGCTCTACCGGCGCGCCACGCAGCGCGATCCCGCGAACGCGGCCGCCCACTTCAACGCCTCGCAGCTGCTGACGCGGCGCTTCGATTACGCCGGGGCCGGCGAGGAGCTGCGCCAGGCCTCGGCGATCGACTTCGACCTGGTGAAGCAGTACCAGTCGCGCGCGGGCGCGATCGGCATGCTGCCGCTGGTCGACGAGTGGCCGTCGCCGTCCACGTTCTGGAGCGCGCTGTCCCACGCCGCGACGCCGCGCGGGCCGCAGCCGCTGCCGCTGCTGCTGCGCGGGCGCCTCGAGGCCGCCGGCTGGCCGTTCAGCCTCGCGGCGCTGGCGTTCATGGCCGCGGGCTGGTTCGGCGGGCACTGGCAGCACCGGCGGCTGCCGCTCCGCACCTGCAGCAACTGCGGCGTGGTCGTGTGTCGGCGCTGCGCGCGGCGGCGCCGCGAAGCGGCGTTGTGTCCCGAGTGCGATCGCGTCAGCGGTGGCGGCGAGACCCAGGAGTTCTCGCGCGTGCTGCTGCTCCAGCACCGCGCGCGGCGGCGCGACAGCGAGCGCTACGTGCGCACCGGCCTCGCGGCGCTCATCCCGGGCTACGGGCTGCTCGCGCACCACCGCGTCGCGGGCCCGGTGGCGATGCTCTCGATCACCTGGCTCCTGGTGCGGATCGGGTTCAGCGCCGTGCTCCCGTTCGCGGTGACGCCGCGGCTCACGATCCCCGGCTCGGAGCTGCCGCACGTGTTCGTGATGCTGGCGCTCGCGGGCGTCTACGCGTGGTCGCTCGCCGCCTACGCGCTGGTCATGACCGTCGAACGTCACCGCGACTCGCAGCTCGATGCCGCCACCCACGGCCGGCTCGCCCAGGCCAGTCGCCGCCAGTCGTCGATGGCGGCCTGAAGGAGACTCCATGGCGCTCCAGGGGAACCTGCACGACTTCTCGGCGATGGAGATCCTCCAGCTCCTCGGCTCGCAGAAGAAGTCCGGCTGCCTGGTGCTGGAGTGGAACACCGAGCGCTCGCTGGTGTGGGTGACCGACGGCCGCATCGTCTCGACGCGGGCGCACGGCCTCAGCAAGGACGACCCGCTCGCGGCGTTCCTGTTGCAGACGCACCGCCTCTCGGACGAGCAATTCCGCGGCCTGCTCACGATCCAGCGCGAGTCCGGGCGCGACCTCGAGGACCTGCTCACGAACGGCCGCTACGTCGAGGCCGACGAGCTGGCGCCGCTGCTCGAGCGCCAGATCCTCAACGACCTCACCCGGCTCGTGCGCTGGGAGAACGGCACCTACCGCTTCGATCCGAACGTGCGCTGGCCCGGCGCGCCGCTCGTCACGCTGAGCATGGAAGGCGCGATGATGGAGGCCGCGCGCCGCGTCGACGAGCAGAAGCACTTCGTCACCGTGTTCCGCGACCCGCACCAGCTGCTCGGCGTGCACGACCTGCCCGACCCGAACGAGCCGCTGTCCGACGAGGAGCGCGAGATCTTCGGCATCGTCGACGGCCAGCACACCGTGGCGGAGGTGGTGCAGGCGGCGCCGCTGTGCGAGTACGAGGCATACGAGTCGCTGCAACGCATGCTGCAGGCGCACTGGATCGAGTTCGTGGGCCGGCGCGACCCGGGTGTCATCCGCCCCACCCCGGTGGCCCCGCCGCCGCGCTCCGATCGCCAGGGCCCGCGCTGGGTGAACGAGTTGATCGTCGCCGGCGTGATGCTGCTCGCCATCGTCTGCGTGCGCTTCGTCGCCGCCCGTGTGCGCGTGGTGCACACGTTCGACGCCGCGTCCGACGTGTACGCGGCCAGTGATGCCCGCGACCTGCGCTTCGCGGTCGAGCTCTACGCGCGCGAGCGCGGATCGCTGCCGCGGCGCCTCGAGGACCTGGTCGAGGACCGCTGGCTCTCCGAGGCCCAGCTCCACGTGCCCGGCTACGTCGTCCAGTACCGGCTGGTGGACGGCGGCCAGGACTTCGTGCTGGAGCTGTCGCGGGACCACTGAGCGGCAGCGGAGGGCGCCGCGCTCACGGCGCCTCGACGCGGTCCAGGAACCAGCGCGCGGCGGCTGCGACGTCGTCGAGCACGGCGTCCGCGGGCGGGCGGTCGGCGCCCTTGGACTCCTCTGCGGCGCCGTAGCCCGTGCGCACGAGCACGCCGGCCGCGCCCACGCCGTGGCCGGCGTCGACGTCGATCCAGCGATCGCCCGCCATGGCGGAATGGCGGAGCGAGATCCGCAGGTCGTCGGCCGCCTCGCGCAGCAACCGGCCCTGCGGCTTGCGGCAATCGCAGCCCGCATCGGGCGCATGCGGGCAGACGCGCACGGTATCGAGCTCCACACCCTGGGCGCGCAGCAGCCCGCGCATCCGTGCCGTCACCTCCCACATGCGTGCCTCGGTGAAGTAGCCGCGCCCCACGCCCGCCTGGTTCGTGATCACCGCCACCGGGTGGCCGGCCGTTCGCACCTGGCGAAGCGCGGCCGCAACACCAGGAAGTAACTCGACATCGTTGGGATCGGACAGGTACTCGCGCTCGCGGATCAGCGTGCCGTCCCGGTCCACGAACAGCGCCGCGCGTCCCGGACCCGCGGTGCGGCGCGCCAGGGCACGCTCGCAGGCACGCTCGAGCACCGCGGTGTCGGCGAGCGTGCTCGGCGGCGCATCCGGGTCCGCCGGCGCCGCGGGCCAGAGGGCGAGACGCTCCTGCTCGCTCGCGGGCGTGTGGCTCGAGAACTCCTCGCTCGCGGAGTCCTCGATCAACCCGTGGCCCGCCATGAGCGACCACGCCCAGTGGTCGGGCGCACGCCAGCGCGCGTACGTCGCCGGCTCGAGCGCGAGCACGAGCGCGCGCACGCGCAGCCGGGCGGCCCACCACGCCGCGGGGAATGCGCGCGCCCCTCCGAGCATCACGTCGGCCTCGGCGCCGGCGCCGGCGCGCTCGAGGGTCGCGAGCGCCGAGCCGTTCGGCACGCGGCCGGCGGCAAGCACGGCATGGCCACGCGCGGCGAGCCCGAGGGTGGCGCGCTCCATCCGGCTCCCCGGCGCGACACCTGCCGCAAACACGCCGAGCCTCACCCCGCCTCCGCCAGGAGCTCATCGGCGTGCCGCATCACCCACGGCACGCGCACCGCGTCCAGGCAGCGCGTGCCGATGACGCAGCGCCGGCGCCAGCACGGCGAGCACACCGGTGCGCGGTGGAGCACGCGAACGTGCGGGCCCCTCGCCGCCGTCCAGCCGCTGGCCGCGGACCCGTAGATCTGGATCGTGGGCGCCCCGGTCGCTGCGGCCACGTGCGCGAGCCCGGAGTCGTTGCAGAGCGCGAGGCGCGCGCCCGCGGCCACGGCCACGAGCGCCGGCAGCGTGGTTTCGCCCGCGATCGAAGCCGCACCTCCTCCCACGCCCCCGGCCACCGCAGCGCACGACTCGCGCTCGGCCACGGTCCCGCACACGAGCACTCTCAACCCGCGCGCGCGCAGCTCGCGGCCCGCGGCGATGAAACGATCTGCGAACCACTCGCGGGCGGGACCGAACGCGCTCCTCGGTCCGAGCAGCGCGTAGCGCTCGCCGGGCCCGACGCCCGCGCCGGCGAGCACGCGCGCTGCCGCCTCGGCGCCGGAGGCGCCGGGCGCGAGCTTCGGCACCGGCACCTCCGCGAGGCCGTTAAGCGCGCCCAGGTCCAGGAACTCGTCCGCCAGGTGGCGCTCGCCGCGCGGAGCGCGCGCCAGCGACAGCGTGAGCAGCGCGTCGCGCCACTCGCCGCGGTAGCCGACGCGATCGCGGGCGCCGGAGGCCCAGGCGAGCCACGCGCTCGAGAAGGATGCCGGCAGCACCAGCGCCAGGTCGGGCTGCCACGCGCGCGCGCGCCGCGTCGACTCGGCGCGCACCGCGCCCGCGCGCGACCACGGCAGGAACTCATCCACGACCCGCTCGTCCACGAGCGGCGCGCACGGCCCCTCGGGGCCCACGCCGAGCACGCGCGCCCCCGGCCAGCCCGCGCGCACGGCGTGGAGCAGCGGTCGCGCCATGATGCAGTCGCCGAGCCAGTTCGGCAGCCGCACCAGCACCCTCGCAGGTGCCACGGTCGTGCGTCTCAGTACGAGCGCGCGAACAGCGCCACGCGATGCCCCGGCCGCTCGAGCGAGCCGAACCTCGACAGGTCGAACGGCACGCAGCGGAGCGTCGCTCCGGTCTTCTCCTTGACCTCGGCCTCGTAGCTCGCGGAACCGTCCCACGGCGCCGCGACGAAACCGCGGCGCTCGGCCTCGAAGTGCGCGATCACTTCCGCCTTCGAGCCGGCGAGCGTGGTGTTTCGCGACCGGAACTCCTCGGCCTGCTGGAACAGCGAGGCCTGGATCTCGGCGAGCAGCGCGGGCAGGCGCGTGGCCAGTGCCGCGAGCGGCACGCTCTCCTTGGCGCGCGTGTCGCGGCGCACGGTCATCACCGCCTGGTTCGCGACGTCCTTGGGCCCGACCTCGAGCCGCAGCGGCACGCCGCGCATCTCGTACTCGTTGTACTTCCAGCCCGGCGAGTACTGGTCGCGATCGTCGATCTTCAGCCGCACGACCGCCCCGATCTCCTGTGCGACCCGATCGATGAATCCACGCACGACCGCGCGGTCTTCATCCTTGCGCCAGATCGGCACCACCACCGCCTGGACCGGAGCGACGTTGGGCGGCAGCCGCAGCCCCTGGTCGTCGCCGTGCACCATGACGATCGCGCCGATCAGCCGCGTGGTCGCGCCCCACGACGTCTGCCACACGTACTGTCGCTTTCCGGCCTCGTCCTGGTACGTGATGTCGAAGACCTTGGCGAAGTGCTGGCCGAGGTGATGCGAGGTGCCGGCCTGGAGCGCCTTGCCATCGCGCATCAGGGCTTCGACCGTGTACGTCTCGTCGGCGCCGGCGAAGCGCTCGGCGTCGCTCTTCTTGCCGGCGAAGATCGGGATCGCGAGCTCGGTCTCGATGAATTCGCGGTAGACCTCGAGCATGCGCAGCACTTCTTCCCGGGCCTCGGGCTCGCTGGCGTGCGCGGTGTGGCCCTCCTGCCACAGGAACTCCGACGTGCGCAGGAACGGCCGCGTCACCTTCTCCCAGCGCATGACGTTGCACCACTGGTTCAGGAGCACGGGCAGGTCGCGGTAGCTCTCGATCCAGCGCGAATAGAGGTGGCCGATGATGGCCTCGCTCGTG
>DATLUU010000082.1:0-3573 GCA_035577885.1 Verrucomicrobiia bacterium | reverse complement strand
CGAGCCTACGGCGGCCCGCGGTTCCAGCTCACGCAGATGGTCATGAACCGGTTCTCCGAGGCGATCCAGGCCTCGGGTGTGGACGTGGTGCCGCGCGTCGTGGTGGGCGGCGGGCACGACGGGAACGGCGGCGGCGGGGCGATGACCGGCAACGTCATGCAGGCGCTGCTGACGCTGCTGCTCTCGGAGAAGGTCAGTGGCGACGCCACCGCGCCCTCGACGGCACGGAGCGCCGAGGCCGAGGCGATCCGCCGCCAGATCCGCGAAGGCATGGAGGACGGCAAACAGGAGCGGTGACGGCGGTTGGCTCACGACACGGCCGGGCGGTGCGCGATCGGCGCCGCCCGGCCGTTCTTGGCCGGTGGGTGGATTCACCCCCGTCGTGCAAGATGGTGAACCCACTCGCCTTGGCGGCCGATACCGGGCCTCGTGGGACGCCGCCGACTCCGCATCAGCCCCATCCTGCTCAGCAAGACCTTGGGCTTCGTCTGGAGGACGACGCGCAAGGCCTTGATGAGTAGTGTGTTGCTGGGCTTTCTCGGGCTCTGCCTGCTCGGCTTCCTGGTCGGCCGCGAGGAGGTGCGGAACCCCATCCCCGTCCCCACCGAGCAGGTGTTCGACAACCTGCAGGTCTACTCCTACCGCGACTCGCCCTCGGACACGACCGTTCACTTCGTCGTCGAGCTGACGGCGTTCGGCAAGCCGTTCGCGGAGTACGACGTGGACCAGCGCCGCTTCGTCACCAGCGGCTTCGGGCGGCGCTACGACCGCGCGTTCAGCGGCGCCCACTACTCGGCGCTGAGGCTGCGCGGCCACGCCGGCGAGGGCTGCTGGATCGCGGTGCCCGACTCCTCGACGATGGCGCTCACGCAGGGCCAGTTCGATGAGCTGACGCAGAAGACGCTCGACTACGTGCGGCCCGTGGGCATCGTCACCGGCCTGCTGGGACTTTGCTCCGGCTACTCGATCGGCTACCGCCTCGGCCAGTGGGAGGCGTCGATCGGCAACCCGCGCGTGCAGCGCGCGCTGCTCGAGCTGCCCGGCATCCAGCGCATCCTCACGCGCGAAGCCTGGCGCCGCGTGCTGCTCGAGCCCGCGTTCATGAGCTCACAGCCCGACGCGGCCACGTTCGCGGCCGTGCTCGATCAGCAGCGGCTCTACAACCGCTTCTACCTGTTGGCGCTGGAGGACACGAGCCGGTTCATCCAGCACGAGGCCGACCGGCTCATGGCCGCCGGCCAGCCCGAGTACGCGCGCGCCATGATGTCGTTCGAATCGGCCGTGCGCCGCGCGAACACCGACAGCGTCACGCTCACCTCGCACGACTTCCGCGCCATCGAGACCTGGGCGAGCATGCTGTTCAGCCGCGGGCACTGGGCGAACTTCGTGCGCGACACCACCGACGACGCGCGCTTCCGCTACCTGGGCGCACTCGCGCATTACAACCTGAGCCCGCCCGAAGGCCCGAGCTCGAGCGGCCGTCACGCGCGGCAGGTGTGGGTCGGTCCGCGCGCGCTGGTGAAAGTCGACGGCGAAGAGGGCTACATCTCCGACGAGATCCCCGCGACCACCCTCGGCTGCCCGGTCGGCTGGAAGCCGTGGATGATGCCCGGTGGGCCCGAGGAGGAGCGCAACTACTTCGCCATCCGCTGGGTGAAGCCGCCGGGCGCCGAGTTCCTGCAGGTGGCGAAGGCACTCGGCAACGTCACCATGCGCGTGGCGACGCTCGCACGCGGTGCCCACACGCGCACGGAGGAGACGAGTGCGGCGGACACGCCGCGGCATCGCAGCTCTGCGCCGCCCGCGCACCTGGACCGCATGGCGCACGACTCGCCGCGCGGCGTCGCGCCGTTCGACAGCACGATCTCGCCAACGGACAGCCTCGCCCACGCGTGGGCGGCACTCGTGGACACGGTGAAGAGCGCCCTCGTGCACCACCCCGCGACGACACCGGCGGATACGACGAGGTAGAACCTCTCCGCCCTGCCTTCGATCCACGTTCGTGTTTCGCCAAACATGGGCGACTGCACGCGTTAGGCAGCGACGCTTACGAACCGGTCGCTTCGGGTGCTCGGAAGTGAGCTGGCTTTCGCAAATTCACTTGCGGTGGGTGGAGCGGTTTAACTAGCCTTCGCACACGTCCCAACGCCGATCCGCCCCCCGCGGGTCCGCGTCACCCGCCGCGCTCGCTTCGCGCCGGTTCGTGCCCCCAGCGTCGGGCTGACGATCGTTTCACGGACCCCGGTCCATCTGACTCGATGGCCACTTCGGGGCCCGGTGCTCGCGTCACACCGTGTGAGCCCCCGATCTCGCGGACCTCTGCACCCAGCGTGTGTCTTGTGCGTGGTGCAGGAAGGAGGACCCGTCCCGTCCCCGGCGGCGCACGAGGCGCTGGCCGGTCCCCCGCGATCCCTGCCCCGCGACGCCTGCCCGGCCCCCGACGTGCGCGAGCCGCCCGTCCTCAACTGATCACCCTGCCGGCGCAGCCGCACAGGGAGTGAGGGCTCAAGCATGATCACGCAATGGCGCGGTCCCGCCGTATTCAGAATCCCTCTCGCCACCACGCTCCTGTTGCTTTCGGCCGCCTTCATCGTGGCGCCCGCACGCGCCACGCCGTCCGATCTCGTCATCAGCCAGGTCTTCGGCGGCGGCGGCAACAGCGGCGCGCCCTACAAGAACGACTTCATCGAGCTGCACAATCGCGGCGCCACGACGATCAGCCTCGCCGGCTATTCGGTCCAGTACGCTTCCACGGCGGGCACGACCTGGCAGGTCACGAACCTCGCGGGGTCGATCCCGGCGGGTGGCTACTACCTCGTCCAGGAGGCAGCCGGCGCAGGCAACGGCGCGAACCTTCCGGTGGCCGACGCCAGCGGCAGCATCCCCATGAGCGCCAACAACGGCAAAGTGGCGCTGGTGAGCAGCACCACCGCCCTCTCCGGGTCCTGCCCGACGGGCGGCGTCCTCGACTTCCTCGGCTACGGTACCGCCAACTGCTTCGAAGGCGCGGGGGCGGGCCCCGGCCTCGTCAACACCACTGCCGCGGTGCGCAATGCCTCGGGCTGCGCGGACACCGACGACAATGCCACGGACTTCGCCTCCGGCGCCGTGAACCCGCACAACAGCGCCTCGAGCGCGGTGAGCTGCCAGCGCACGCTCACCTACCTGGCTGGGGCCAACGGCAGCATCTCGGGCACCACGCCGCAGTCCGTGACCTACGGCGGGAACGGCTCGGCCGTCACCGCGGTCGCCGATCCCAACTACCACTTCGTGAGCTGGAGCGACGGCGTGCTCACCGCCGCGCGCACGGACATGAACGTCCAGTCCGATCTCACCGTGACGGCGACGTTCGCGATCAACCAGCACACACTCACCTACAACGCGGGGGCGAACGGGTCCATCAGCGGCACCACGCCGCAGACCGTGAACCACGGCGCCGACGGCACCGCGGTCACCGCGGTCCCGAACGCCGGCTACCACTTCGTGAACTGGAGCGATGGCGTGCTCACCGCCACGCGCACCGACACGAACGTCCAGGGCGACATCAGCGTCACCGCGTCGTTCGCGATCAAC
>DATLUU010000081.1:0-8499 GCA_035577885.1 Verrucomicrobiia bacterium | reverse complement strand
TTGCCGATCGCTCGCATCCGCTCGTCGGGGAAGTGGTACTTGTCCATGAGGTAGCGCTTCACCATCTGCGCGCGCTCGCGCGAGAGCCGCACGTTCAGCTCGTGGGGCCCGGTGGCGTCGGTGTTGCCCACGATGTCGACGACGGTGTTCTCATACGCCCGCATCATGTCGCCGATCTCGTCGACGACGGCGCGGGAGTCGACGCTCAACGCCGAGGAGTTGACGTCGAAGTAGATCGAGCGCCGTTGCGTCGCGATCGGCTGCTCCCCCGACTTCGGCGGGCTGTACTGGGTCGGCGGTTCGCTGGACGCGGTGGAGAAGTCGCTCGTGAGACTCGCCAGGTAGCGCCGGTCGACGCTGCCCTCGGTATCGGCGGCGTGCTTGATGACCCGCTCCTCGCGATACATCTCCTGGGCGCGGCGGAAGATGTTGTCGTAGTCCGAAGCGCTGCCGGGCTTGCCGAAGAAGGTCAGGTTCTCGCCGTAGTCGGCGAGCCGCACACCCTCCAGCATCGTCTTCGCCAGGTCCTCGGGGATGTTGAAGTCCTTGATGGTCCCGATCAGGCTATAGGCGCGCGCCGGATTCGATTCGATGAACTGGCCACCCTTGAGCCATCCGCGCGCCAGTTTCACCAGGGTCTGCGGGTTCTTGGCGGCGAACTCGTCGCTGACGACGAGGATGTCCGCGATCAGGTGGCTCGCGACCTTCGTGTCGTAGACCTTCTTCGCCCCCGGGCGCTTCGCGACGGCGTCGCTCATGTCGGGATCCCATGCCACGGCGGCATCGACCTTCTGCTGCGCGAACAGCGTCGCCGGCTCGATGCCGTCCTTCGTGTGCACGGCGTGAGCGAAGATGTCGTCGCGCTGCTGCGTCGTCAGCGACGACGACTTGAGCCCGTCCCACAGCAGGAAGTGCGACGGCGTGTACGGCGCGAACGCGACCACCTTGCCCGAGAGGTCTTCGATGCTGTTGATGCCCTGCTTGCCGATGAGTCCATCGGCGCCGCGCGACCAGTCGACCATGTAGAAGGCGTGCGCCGGGGCGGCCTTGTCACGAAGCTGCGAGCAGTCCTTCGCCCAGACGTCGGCGGTGGTCAGCATCACGTCGACGTTGTTCGTGGCGAGCGCCGCCGCCCCTTCCGTCCAGTCGTCGATGATCTTGAACGACACGTTCAGGCCTTCGTCGGCGAAGATCGAGCCCGGCGCCGTCTCGAGCCCACCGTTCGCGACGAGCCCCGCTGCGCAGCCCACCCAGATGTTCACCCGGATGCGAACGTCCTTCGTCTCGGTGCTCGCGGTGGTCAACGGCTGGCTGGTGTCGAGCTGGCCCGACGCCGCACCGCCCCCCGCCGCGCGCGGCGCGGGCCGCTTGCCGATGGGGAGCACTCCGTAGCGGTACAGACCAAAGCCAACGAGCGCGACGCCGACCAGGAAGATGAGGATCCATCCACCCTTTTCGATCTTGACGGCCATGACACCTCCCCAACCGCGACCTGGGACCCCGGCGCGGGCGGATCAAGTGGTCTTGGTGGGCTGCTTCTCGCCGATCGTCTTCTCGGCCGGGCCCGGCGCCTGCGGCGTGGCGAGCCCCATCTCGACCTTGAACTGCTTCACCAGCTCGCTGGCACGGAGGCCCTCGGCCTCTTCCTCGATCTTGAGCTTCTGGGCGTCGACGTTGCCGAGCGCCATGTCCATGCGCGCCTCGTTGACCGCGGTCATCTCCTCGATCTTGCGCACCATCTCGTCGTGCGTCTCGCTGATGCCCGCGACCTCGAACTGCTCCATCGCGTCGGCGACCTTCTTCTGCCACTGCGCGCGGCGGTAGTCCCGGATGGCGTCGAGTGCCTGCTGGGTCTTGCGTTCCTTCTCGCGCAGGAACGCCTGCTTCACCACCATCGCCTTGTCGGCCGCGGCGCGTGCCGTCACCAGCTGGCCCTGGGTGCGCGCCAGCGCCCCCCTGAGCTGCTCGAGCCGCACGGCGTAGTTGGCAGCGATGTCATCGCGCCCGGCTTGGATCGCGGCTTTCACCTTGGACGTCAGGTCGGCGAGCTCGCCCTGGTACTTGGCCTCTTCCTTCTCGAGCAGCGTCACGTTGGCCTTGACCATCGCGATGCTCTCGTTCATCCGCGGCACCTGGTCGTTCATGTCGCGGATGTTCTGCTCGAGGATCAGCTCCGGGTTCTCCGCCGTCGAGACGAAGAAGCCGACGAACGAGCGGATGACACGCTTCAGCCGGTTCCACATGCCGGGGCCTCCTTGAGGGCGGAACGCTAGCGCTTGGTATCGCGGGTACCGGGATCCGTGCTGGACCCGCCCGTGCCGGGCGATAGAGTCGTCGTGATCGGGTTCTCGGTCACGAAGTACGAGACCGCATCCGCGATACGCTGCTCTTCCTTCTGCTTCTGCAGCCGCCAGTCGTCGACGCGGGCGCGTTCCTTCGCCACCGCCTCCGCATTCGCCTGGATCCGCGCTTGGCGCTCCTTCGTCAGCCGCTCGATCTCGGCTTCGATGTCCTTGGTCTCCGCGGTCTTCTTCGCCACCAGGTCTTCGAACGCCTTCTGCTGGACGCGTTCATAGGTGTCGAGCGCGCGGTCGCGCCGGATCGCGTCCTCGATCACGCTCTTGAGCGGCACGGCGGCGGCATCCAGCGCGAGCAGGATCGAGTTCTTGCGCATCTCGGGCGGAGCCGTGCGGATGTGGTCGCTCTGCAGCATGTCGGCGACCTTGAGGATCGTGTAGCCGCCCGGCGGCGAGCTGATCTCCGCGGCGGCATAGATCTGGTCGAACGCGTTCGGGTCGCTCACGTGCGAGGTGAACTGCGTGTCCGGCGCGATCGAGGCGGCGATCTCGGCGACCGCGCGCGCGGGATCCGCCGGCGCGGGAGCCGACGGCTCGGGCCGATCGACCGTGATGAAGGTGTTGTACCACTTCTTGGTACCCATGGCGTCTCCTCGACGCGCGATTGGCGCGCCTCGACGTGAAGTGGCTGGAATCGCGCGGAGCCTAGACTGTTGTCAGGGTGGCGACAACTCATCCCCCGGCTGGGTCCGGACGCCCTTCTCCCGACCTCGGACGTGCGTTCCGACCGCGCGCATCAAGGGCGCGCGCGTCCGCCGGACGCCGCTTGCGCGTTGCGCACTCCGATCCCAACGCCCGTGAAACCGGCGGTGCGCACGGCGTCCAGCAGTCGCACGACTTCCCCGTGCCCGACGCGCTCTTCGGCTTCGATCATCACCTGCCGGTCGGGCTGGCGCGCGTGCACCGCGCGCAGCCTCGGCAGCACGGCGTCGAACGTGGTCGGCGATCCGTCCAGGAACAGCGTGCCCTTCTCGGTCAGGACCAGGTCCACGGGCTCCTGGTTCGCGCCCGAGGCGGTGGGCTGGCCAGTGGTCGACTTGGGCAGCTGAAGGTTGATCTCGCCCGCGCGCTTGAACGTGCTCGTGAGCGTGAAGAAGATCAGCAGCAGGAACAGCACGTCCACCAGCGAGGTGACGTTCAGGTCCACCTGCTTCCGCGCCCGTGGCTTGCGGAACACGAGGCCGCTCATCGGGCCTGCTCCCGCTGCGGACGCAGTCGCGACACCAGGCGGCCGGCATGCGCCTCGATCTCGGCGATGAGGCGATCCGCCTGCGACGAGAAGTAGTTGTAGGCGACGAGCGCCGGGATGCCGATGCACAGCCCTTCGGCCGTGGCCAGCATGGCTTCGCTGATCCCGTGCGAGAGCACCTGCGGATCGCCCAGGCCCTGGAGCGAGACCGATGAGAACATCCGGATCATCCCGAACACCGTGCCGAGCAGTCCCAGCAGCGGCGACGCCTGGGCGACGGTCTGGAGCCAGAACAGGTTCCGCTCGATCGCAGGGGTCTCCGAACGACCCGCGTCGATCACCGCGTCCCGCATCACCTCCCAGTCCCGGTCCGCGTTCTCGAGTCCCGCCCGCATCACGTCGGAGAACACGCCGGGATTCCTGCGGCAGACCTCCAGCGGCACGCTCAGGTCCTTCCCGGGCTGGACGGCCTCGACGACGTCGATGATCTGCCGGGGCAGGACGCGACTCCGCCGCAGCGCGATCCAACGCTCGATGATGACCGCCGTGGCGATCAGGCTGCAGAACGCGAGGGCATAGAAGACGGGCCCGGACTTCTCGATGAGATCCAACAATGGAATGCTCTCCTCAGTTCGGCGGGTGAGGCAACGGGCCCATCGTCGATGGGCCGGACGCGGACGAGTTCCGACAACGGGTCACCGGGGATGGATCCTCGGGTAGATCATGCGGATGCGAAGGATCAGCGTCGGCTCGGGAAAGTCCGTGGGCAGGCGCTCGATCGGGTTCATGTTGCGAAGCGCGCTCTCCGCGGCCTGCCTCAGCAACGGGTGCCCCTGCTCCTCCAGCACCTGGAGGTGCAGCATCTCCCCTGCTCGCGAGATCTCGACCTCGAACACGGCCCAGCCTCCCTCCTTGAGGAGCCCGATCGAGTAAGCCGGCGGCGGGATCCAACGGCTCATGAGCTGGCGGCCGAAGCGCTGGAGCCACGGGGCGTAATCCCATGCGACGGTGTTGAGGCTCACGTCGCCCCTGAGCTGCGCGTTGCCGCTGGGATTGTCCATCTCGGGCTGATCGATGTCGGAGCTCCCCGAGCCCCCGAGCTCCTGGGGAGTCGCGTTCGCCGCCGGGTGCGTGGGGGGCGCCGGCGACGTCGTGAACCCCGTGGCGCCGCCCTGCGCCGGGTCCCTTCGCACCAGCGATTCCCCCGCGCGCGGAGACGGCGGCGTCTCGGCGGTCTGCGAGGTGAGCGTCGGTGTCGCCGGATGCGACGCACCACCATCGGCCCTGAGTTTCACCAGCGGAGCGTCGACGTCACCCTGCATCTTCGGCATGGCGTCGTCGCTGCCACCCGGAGCGTTGTCGCGGGCTCGACTCGTGACGTTGCTCAGGAAGTCGGCGCGCTTCGGCGCCGCGTCCTTCCGATCGCGGGGCAGCTCGGAAAAGATGTGCGGCTGATCCGACTTGCGCGCTTCGGGCCCGGGCTTCGCGAACACCAGTTGGATGGGCTGGATCCGTTGCACCGTCTTCGCGGGCGTGGGCGCCGGGAGGTTCCGGAAGAGAACGACCCCCAGCGCGTGCAGGGCCAGCGTCAGGGCCCAGGCGATGAGCCAGATGTCGCGATTCGGATTCCGCTCGGCACGAATCAAGGGATCGCGTCGAGCACGTGGGTAGTGGCCATGTCGCGGCAGCGTACACCAGCGTGCGGATGGCCCACGTAATGGAACTGTAAGAGCCGCCGAACGAACCCGGAGCTCGACATGACCGACTTCGCCGCCGTGGAACGCAACACGGCGGCGTGCTAGCGACGCGCTCCGGCGGGGACATGCCCCGTGCGTGCGAAGTCGATGAAACCGCGCTCCGGGTCGGTGTGGATGAGCTTCAGCCGCACACGATCTCCCACGTCGAGCCCCGACTCGCCTTGCTCGATCCGGCCTTCGACCGGCGGGTCCAGAACGCGCGCCCAGGTGCCCTTGGCATTGGCCCCGGTGACGATGCCGTCGAACTCCTCGCCGATCCGATCGCTGAGCAGGCAGGCCGCCGCCGCCTTGCGCAGCAGCCGCTCGACCTTCTGCGCGGCGTCCTCCTTGAGCGTGCAGCTGGTCGCCAGCGCTTGCAGTTGATCGCGTGCGTAGGGCGCCGAACCTCCTGCCAGTGCCGCCTTGATCAAGCGCTGGGTGATGAGATCCGGGTAACGCCGGTTGGGTGCGGTCGAGTGCGTGTATTCGCTGACGGCGAGACCGAAGTGGCCCGTCACTTCCTGCCCGGGAAAGCTGGCCACGTATTCGCCGCGGCCCATCAGCTTGATGATCGCGAGCGAGAGATCGGGGAAGCGCAGCGCATCCGCCGCGCGGCGCTTGAGCAGGAAGTCGTGCAGTGCTTTCGCGTCGGGCTCGGCCGGCAGCCGTTCCCCCAGCTGTTGCGCGATCTCCACGATGCGCGGCCAGCGCTCGGGCGAGCGCACGACGCGGCGCAGGACCGGGAAACGGTGCTCGGCAAGAAAGCGCGCGATCGCCCCGTTGGCGGCGATCATGAAGTCCTCGATGATCTCCTTGGCGCGGTTGCGCCGCTCGGGTGCGAGGTCGCTCACCGCATCACCGTCGAACCGCGCCCGCACCTCGATCGTCTCCAGCTCCAGCGCGCCCTCGACATGACGATGCTCCTTGAGCCGCTGCGCCACGCGATCCTGGAGCCGGAGGTTGTCGGCGAGCCCGGGCACCGGGCCGATCGCCGCCGGAGCCGGTCCCTGGCCCTCGATCCACGCACCCACGCCGTTGTAGGCGAGCTTGGCCTGGTTGCGAACCAGGGCCGAGTAGACGCTCGCGGACTGGCTCCGGCCCTCCCCGTCGACCACGACCTCGATGACGATGGCCAGCCGATCTTGAGATGGGTTCAGCGAGGTGAGATCGGTGCTGAGACGTTCGGGCAGCATGGGGAAGTTCTGCGGCGGCGTATAGACCGAAGTCGTGTTGCGGCTGGCGTGGTCGTCCACCGCCGAGCCGGGTGACACCAGCGCGCTGACATCGGCCACTGCCACCATCACCCGCGCACCGCCGTCGTCGAGCGCCGCCGCCGCCGTGAGCTGGTCCAGATCGCGGGAGTCGTCGTTGTCGATCGAGCACCAGGGAAGCGCACGCAGGTCGCGCACCCCGGCGTCGACGGCGGGAGCGGGAGCCAGCCCCTGCACCTGGGCCAGTGCCGCGGCTGGGAAGTCGGGTTCCAGGCCGTACCGGATCATCGCTGCGCGCGCCACGCGCAGCAGCAGGGCACGCTGTTGCGCCCGCGCAACGCTCATCGTTCGCCCTCCGCTCGCGGCGGTTCGGCGTCGCGCTGGGTCGCGCCCGAAGGAGTTCTGGAGGACGCGATCGCCGGCGTGTTCCCGTCCATCTCCGCCGCGATCTCCCGCTGCAGCACCTCGAGCGCCTCCGCCGGGCTGTCGACGAAGTGGAACAGTCGCAGGTCCTCCCTCGCGATCATGCCGTGTTTCACCAGCGCTTCGAAGTTCACGATCTCCTTCCAGTAGTCCGACCCATACAGCAGAACGACGATCGACCGATCGAGCTTCCGAGTCTGCGACAGCGTCAGCATCTCGAACAGCTCGTCGAGGGTGCCGAACCCGCCCGGGAAAGCCACCATGGCGCGCGCGAGGTACGCGAACCAGAGCTTGCGCATGAAGAAGTAGTGGAACTGGAAGGACAGCTCACGCGTGATGTACGGGTTGGGACGCTGCTCGTGTGGCAGGCCGATGTTGAGCCCGATGGTTCGCCCGCGGGCCTCGGACGCCCCGCGGTTCGCGGCCTCCATGATGCCGCCGCCACCGCCGGAACAGACGAGATAGCGGTGCCCCGGGCTCTTCAGTGCCTTCGACCACTCGGTCACCAGGCGGGCCAGCTCCCGCGCCTCGGTGACGAAGCGACCCAGCGGGCCTTCGGCGACGAGACGGGCCGAGCCAAAGAACACGATCGTGTCCCTGACGCGCTCCTGCCGGAATACCTCGAGCGGCTGCAGGTACTCGGCGAGGATGCGCAATGGCCGCGCCTCGTCGCTGTCGAGGAACTTCGAGTCCCGGTAGGCGAGCGGCGGATCCGGACGAGACGGTGTGGTCATGTCCTCTCCCGATGGCAGATGGATCGTCGCGACGTCTTCTCGGCCGGCATCCTACAACGGCCGACAGCGGCGGAGCGTGCGCGCCGCCATCGGCGTGGCGTCCAGCGCTGCTCCCCGCTACCGTCCACGACGACGAGGTCCGTTGGGGTCGCCCCAAGGAGGTGAGCCAAATGAACGATGTCGGGCCACGTTCGGCGGACTCCTCGCGCGACCAGACCCTGTTCATTCCTCCGCGTGTTGGCGTCGCGGCCAAGCGCCACGACGCATCCGACTCCACGACCGGCCTCACGCCCGATCTGAAGCGCCAGATCATGACGCGCCTGCGGGCTGTGGCGCTCATCTACTCGGCGACGTTCTTCGTGGCGGACTGGGTGCCCGCGATCCTCATGCGGGAGACTTCGTCGAAGTTCAATCACGTCGAGGGCTGGAGCTTCAGCATCGGATCGATCGTCCTGGGCATCCTCGTCGCGGCCGCCGCCTCGAGCGAGCGTCTGCGCTGGAACGTGCGGATGCGTCTCGGACTGGCGTTCCAGGTGGTCTCCACGTATGGCATCGCGTTCGCCATGTACCACATGGTTGGAAGGGGAAGCCCGGGGCCCGTGCCCGACGACCTCTACGTCGTCTCGCCCTCCTGGCCCGCCATCTGGTTGGTGTTCTTCTCGGTCGTGGTTCCAGCGTCGCCGCGCCGCGCACTGGTGGCGACGTTCCTCTCGGCCACCGCCACCCCGGTGGTGATCGCGATCGCGCTGACCCAGACCCACAAGTGGCACGTGATCCAGCCGCTGGTCTTCTTCTTCGGGCACGTGTTCCCGAACTTCATCTGTGCGCTGCTCGCCTGGGCCGGTGCCC
>DATLUU010000080.1:0-12291 GCA_035577885.1 Verrucomicrobiia bacterium | reverse complement strand
GCGGCGCTGACCGTGGCCACACTGGACTCGGTGCGCACCCATTGCTGGCCGGTGAGCCAGGGCGACTCGGGGTCGCGGGACACGAGGTCGAACGCCGGCGCCGCACAACCGCCGCAACAAAGCGCCAGGATGCCGATCGCGACCGCTCGCATGGGAACGTCCTCGGGTCCGTGGTGCGCAGCAAACAAGGGGCGTGCCAGCCGCCCGCGACCGTCCTGCCCGCCTTTAGGTGACCTCCGAGGGCGGAACACGTCGCCGACCGCCACGGTGTGTGGCTCGGCCGCCACGGTCCGCGGCCACGTGCTTCGGGCATGGCGGCCGCCGGCCCGCCGGGGCTACGATGGTCTCGGACCGGCCGTGCCCTTCGCCGGGAGGCTTCCATGCGCTTCGCGCCCCTCCTTCTGCTGCTGCTCGCGGCGTGCGCGCCCATCGATGAGCCCACGCAGTCCACGGCGCTGCCGCCGCTCAACGTGACCCTGGTCACGAACGTGGCGAAGCGCGACCGCGTGCAGATCGTGTGGTCGGTGCAGAACGACGCCGGCCGCCAGTTCGAGATCCTGCGCCAGAACCGCCTGGAGCCGTGGAAGCACTTCTGGACGGCGGTGCCCGTGGCCGGGCTGATCGAGATCGACGACACCGGCGTGGTGCCCGGGCAGAGCTACCGCTACCGGATCAAGGTCCTCGGTTCGCCGAGGGACCAGTACCTGAGCGAGGTCGAGGTCGAGGTCCCGCGCTGATCCGCGCCGGCCGCCAAGCTCAGTGGCGGGTGCGCACCGAGTCGCACCACGCGAGCACCGCTGGCGCGATCGGACCGTGGACGGCGCCAGGGACCACGCGCGCCGGGTTCGGCGAATAGCCGTGCGCCCGCGCATCGGCCAGCGCCTGCGCGGTCTGCTGCTCGAAGAACGTCACCGGCCCCGCCGCCTCGCCCGCGGGTGTGGGTTCGCGAAGCACCTGGATCGGGAGCTTCGCGCGCGCGGGCGCCTTGGAGAACGAAGCCGGATCGAGGCCGCGGCGCTGGTAGTTCGTGCACACGGGAGCCACCCCCCGCCAGCGCTCGGGATGGCGGAACGTCAGCGCCCACACGGTGTGGCCGCCGGCCTCCCAGCCGGTGAGGAACGCCGTGGACTCCGAGCGGAACTGCCGGCGGACGTCCGCCAGCACCGCCGCGACGCCATCGTCGTCGAAGGCGAAGTCGTCGTGGCCCTGGAGCGAGTCCCACACCGCCTTCGAGTAGGTGTAGTGGTCCAGCACGCGCGAGCCCGCGCCGCCGCAGGTGAGCACCTCGGGCGCCACCAGGATGTACGGTCGATCCCCGCGTGCGGTGATGAACCACGTGAGGTTGGCAACGAAATCGCGCCCGGCGTCGGGGATGACCACCAGCACCGGCCATTCGCGCGTCGACGACCAGCCGGCCGGCAGCGACAGGTGATAGCGCATCGGGTGCGTGCTCGCCTGGCGCGTCTCGATGTCGCGCGGTGCCGCGGCCGCGAGCGCGGCGACGAGGAAGCCGGCCCCGGCGAGGATCCGGGAGCGCGTCATGGCTGGGCCACCGCGGCGCCGCGGTCCCGGAACGCCTTGTACCCCTCGATGCGGTGTCGCATGGCCATCACCTGTGTGGGCGAATAGAGCCTCCGCGCCACCTGCCGGCGGAGTCCCGTCAGGGTGACACGGGCGCCGCGCCGCGTGAAGTAGTTGACGATCCACCTGGGGACGCTGCCGCACGGATCGATGAAGACCAGCGCCACCACTTCCACGCGCGGCCCGACCTGGGTCATCTGGAACGTGCTCGCGTACACCTGCGCGCGCACGAGCTTCGGCAGCTTGCTCGCGAGCGGCGACTCCACCGACTCGGCGGCGATGACGGCGCGCCGCAGGTCGTCGCTCACGATGACGCGGACGCGGACCACGGCGGAGCGGTCGCCCGCCGGCCAGGGCACGTCGACGCGCAGGTACTCCGTCTGCTCGTAGTCGTTCGGCCGCTCGAGCAGCACGCTCTGGCTGAAGTTGCTGATCCAATCACCCCGCCGCGAGATGTCCTCCAGCACCAGGGCGACATCCTCGATCGTCCCCGGGATGGTCATGATCACCTTGAGCGGGACCACGCGGAGGTCGGGGATCGTGCTGGTGTAGAGCGCGATGCCGTCCGAGGACGACTCCAGGCGCCACGAGGGATCGTCCACGCTGACCCGCGGCACGGGCGCGGTCGTGGCCCGGAGCGGGGCGGCGACGCAGGCGAGCGCGAGCGCGCACGCGGCGGAGGGGAGGAGAGGGATGTGTCGGCCCATCATGCGCACCATCCTACGCCAGAACCGCGCCGCGTCCGGCCGGCGTGCGGAAGATTGCCGATGACCCGGCGTTCGCCTAGCGTCGAGCGCCGTGACCGTACCGCTCCTCGTCTCCTGCGAATGGCTCGCTGGCCACGCCAACGACCCCGACGTGCGCGTCGCGGATACGCGCTGGTCATTGATCGAGAAGGACAAGGGCCGCACGGCCTATCGCGACGGCCACGTTCCCGGCGCGGTGTTCCTCGACGTCGACACCGATCTCGCCGCGCCGCGCGGGCAGGGCCCCGGGCGCCATCCGCTGCCCGCGCCCGCGGCGTTCGCGGCGGCGATGTCGCGCGCGGGCATCGGCCAGGGCACGCACGTCGTCGCCTACGACTTCGGCGACGGCTCGACCGCGGCACGCCTGTGGTGGCTGCTTCGCTACTTCGGGCACGAGCGGGCGTCGGTCCTGGACGGCGGCATGGCGCGCTGGGTTGCCGAAGGCCGGCCGGTCGAGAGCCGCGTGCCGTCGTATGCGCCGGCCAGCTTCGAGCCCGTGCCACGGCCCGGACTCGTCGCGGATGCGGAGGCGATCGAGCGGCTGCGAAAGCAGCCCGGCGCGCTGGTGATCGACGTGCGCATGCCGGAGCGCTACGAGGGCTTGCGCGAGCCGATCGATCCGGTCGCGGGCCACGTCCCCGGGGCGAGGAACCGTCCCTATCCCACGAACGTGAGATCCGCGGCCGACCCGCGCTTCCTGCCCGCGGCAGAGCTCGAGTCCGCGTTCGAGCAGCTGGGCGCCCGGAGCGGCGAGCCCGTGGCCTGCTATTGCGGCAGCGGCGTGAACGCCTGCCAGACGGTGTTCGCGCTCGAGCTCGCGGGCTTCCGGGGCGCGCTGCTCTACGAGGGCTCGTGGAGCGACTGGTGCAGCGCCCCCACGCGAGCCATGGCCACGGGCACAAACCCCTAGCAAGTAGACGAGCCCGCCGGGTTTCCCCGACGGGCTCGGTGACGGGATCGCTGGGAGGGGGGATTGGCTAGTTGTAATTCGCCAGCGGCCCGCCGGTAACCGGAAGGTGCGGGATCCTGCCGAGGTCGATCGTGTACGTCCTGCCGTTGATGGTGAGCGTGGCGTAGCGCGTGCCGTTGAAGCTGAGCGACGCTGCCTGGTCGATCGGCATCAGGCCGCCGCTCACGGTCGTGTGCGTCGCGATCGTGCCCGACAGCGGATACGGGGTCGCGTGGCCCGCGGGGACGACGACGTTCGTGATCGTGGTGTTGACGTGCGTCTCGATGAGGGCGTGGCCGAGCGAGTCCTGGCGCGACGACGTGCCGGTGCCGTTCCACGTCCGGGAGGTCTCGACGCCGGCGAGACCGCTCACCACCAGGTCGTGCTGGTCATCGACCTTCGACCAGCGGCCCGTGGTGGTGCCGCTCAGCTGCGACTTGAAGTGGATCGACTCGGTCGTGAGCGAGTCGAACGCGCTCTGCGGGACGTTGTTGGCATCGAGGAACTGGTAGCTGTGCGTCTCGATGAGGCCGTTCGGCAGCGTGTTCGGGCCGCAGACGAAGCTCTGCGAGCTCGCGTCGTAGGGGCAGCCCGTGGGAATCGACTGCGGCAGGCCGAAGGGCCAGCTGACGCCGAAGGGAAGGCCGGCAGTGACATCGGAGCGGCCCCAGCCGGTGAGGGCATCGAGTCCGGCCGCGGGCGCCTGCGTGGCGTTCGAGCCAACGGTCTCGGACGGCGACACGGACTTGTTGCTCCTGCCACACCCCGCGACGAGCGCGGAGAGCCCAGCGACGACGACCAACGTGCGCATCAGTTCCCGGTTCATCGAGCCTCCATGGTCTTGGTGAGTTCCGGGTCCTCGTGCGGCCAGGCGGTCCCCGGGGGAATCGACAGCCGGAACCGCCTGGCCATGCACGATCCCGATTCCCTCACCAGACAGAGGAGAGGTGGCGCTCGTTAGCCGGTCGGCGCCGGATCGCGATATCGCCGCGCGATCCATGGAGATGCGCCGGCGTCGGTGGATCGTGAGCGGCGCGGGATCTACTTAGGTGACTCGGCGGAGGACGGCGGCGCGGCCACCTTGCTGAATCGCCGGAGGAGCTCCGCGCCCTGCGCTCGCGGCTCACGATCGAACGTGCGCTGCTGCTCGGAGGTGAGCACCGGGCGGATCATCGCCCGCAACGAGTCCGCCTCTGCACGCAGGTCGGGGAGCACCCGCTGCACGATCGCGTCGAGGCGCGGCCGCTCGACCTCGAGCAGCGAGTCGATGGTGGCGCGCTGCGAGGCGGTGAGCTTCATGCGTCCCAAGGCGCCCGGATAAGTGCGCTCGCGAGCGGGCGCGCGCCCGATGACGTAGCGCTCCTCCGCAGCGCCGAGAAGCATGCCGACGAGGAGCACGACCACGAGCAGGATGAGGCTCCTCATCCGGGCGCGACGGCCGTATTCGAGTTCTTCGTTCATGGTTCTCCGTTCGCTCGCGTGGTCACCATTCGAGCAGCGCTGCCGGATCCGGAGGCTGGTCCGAATCCACCCACGAGGCGATCGGGGCGGGCACGCCCGCTTGCTCGCTCAGGGTCGCCACGTGGCCACGCTGCACCACGGGATGCACGCGCAGCAACACGACGATCGAGACTATCGCGGCAATGGCTGCCGTCGCGAGCAGCGGCCGCTCCCATCCGGGGATCTCCCTCCACACCGAACCCCGCATGCGGCGACGGCCGTCGAGCGTTCCCCGGGCACGAGCCATGACCGCGCCGGCGGCACGATCGACGCGTTCCGGATCGGGCTCGAGCGGCGAGAGGTCGAGACGATCGTCATCCATGACGGGGTCCCTCCAGGTGGTCCCTGCGTGCCTCGGCCCCGAGCGCCGTGCGCAGCGCACCCCGGGCCACGAACAGATGCTGTCGCGACATCCCCTCGGACACCCCGAGCGCGGCCGCGATCATACGGTGATCCCAACCCTCGAGGTCCTTGAGCAGCACCACCTCGCGCTGGATCGGGGTGAGCCGGTCGAGTGCGGCGAGCAATGCCGCGCGCAGCTCGCCGCGCTCGGCGGATTCGCTGGTGTGGCCGGGCGCCGGCTGCTCCCCGATCTCGTCCAGCGACGGCCCGCCGCGCACGCGGCGTTTGGCCAGCGCATTCCGGGCGTGATTGCGGACGATCTGCGCGAGCCAGAATCGGAACCGGGACGGCGACCGGCAGTCATCGATCTTCTCCAGCGCGCGCACCATCGCGTCCTGGCAGACGTCGTCCGCGTCCGTGCGCCCGCCGAGCACCGCGAGCGCGATGGTGTAGGCGAGCGGCAGGTGCCGGCGCACGAGCTGATCCGCGGCCGCGACGTCGCCCGCGCGCACGCGGGCGACCAGGACCTCGTCGGCTGGATCGTCCCCGCCAGCTTTCATGCAGGACCGCCAAGGACAGGAGGTCGTTAGGGCGACCGGAGGTTCCGGCCATCGCCGTCGATCGGGAAGTCGGAAGCGCGGGGGGACAGGGCGCGCAGGCTACCACCGCGCTTCCTCGTTCATCACCCACCTGGAAGTGACCCTCGGGATCGGTCGCGGGGGAAGCGGCGGGGGTTGACCCCTCGGGACGCGCTCCGTCATGCTTCCGGAGCAGCTTCGCGGCACCGGTTACGACGGCATCCCAAGCATCTGAGACCCGCGCATGAGCCAGAACCGCTCACGTTCGTCACGGCGCCGCTACCGCCAGTTCGTCGAGAACTACAAGGCGAAACGGCTGGACGCGCTGCTCGAGCGCGAGGAGCGGCCGAATACCGAGTCGCCGGATGGCGACGGGGTGGCGCCGCAGGACTCGGCCGCCGCGAAGGCGGCCCGGAGCGCGCGCCGCCGGCGCTACCTGGGCGAGTACTTCCGCTGGTTGAAACCGCACCGCGCCGCGGTCGTCGCGTTCATCGTGCTCGCGCTGGTGCGCGCCGGGCTGGAGATGATCGAGCCGCTGTTCATGCGGTTCATGGTCGACAAGGTCCTGCTCAACAAGACGCTGGAAACGGCGCAGCGCCTGGCGCGGCTCAACTTCACCGGGACCGCGTTCCTGACCTTGATCGTGGGCTCGAACCTCCTCAACGCGTTCAAGGAGAACCGCCAGCGGCTCCTGAACACGCGCCTGATGCTGGCGCTCCGGCGCACGCTGTTCCATCGCATGCTCCACCTGCCGCTGGCGAAGCTCCACGACATGAAGACGGGCGGCATCCTGTCGCGGCTCACCGGCGACGTCGACACCACCACCGGCTTCCTGCAGATGGCGATCGTGTCGCCGTCGATCGCGCTCCTGCGCCTCGGCATCGCCATCGGCATCCTGTTCGCGCTCAACTGGCGGCTCGCCTTGACCGCGATGGCGATCATCCCCGGCATCGTGGTGATCAGCTTCATCTCGTCCAAGCGGATCCGGCCCATCTACCGGTCGATCCGCAAGGACGTCGAGCGCATCGACGGCCGCGTGGGCGAGACGTTCTCGGGGATCCGCGTCGTGCGCGCGTTCCGGCGCGAGGTGAGCGAGCTGCTCGAGTACATGCGCGGCCGCCACATGGTGCTGCGCAAGGAGATGTTCGCGCAGCGCCGCGAGATGGTGATCTGGACGACGTGGGGCCTGATCATGGGCGCGATCAACGTTGTCATCGTCTGGTACGGCGGCCTGCTCGCGCTGCACGGCGGCGCCTCGATCGGCGACATCATGGCGTTCCAGTGGTACGTGTGGCTGCTGCTCGGCCCGGTGTGGAACATCGTCAACACGTTCTCGGAGCTGCAGCGCTCGCTGGCGGCGATGGAGCGGGTGTTCGAGGTGCTCGGCATGCCCGCCGACAAGCCCGACCGCCCCGGGGCGCGGCCCGCGCCGCAGAAGGTGCGCGAGCTGCGCTTCGAGAACGTCACCTTCGAGTACCGCGAGGGCCAGCCCGTGGTGAAGGACTTCAGCGGCAACGTGCCCAGCGGCTCGGTGATCGCGCTCGTGGGCAGGAGCGGCGCCGGTAAGACCACCGTGACCGATCTCGTGGCGCGCTTCCAGGACCCGAGCCACGGCCGGATCCTCCTCAACGGCACCGACATTCGCGAGTTCCAGCTCAAGACCTACCGCGATCTCCTCGCGCTCGTGCAGCAGGACGTGTTCCTGTTCGACGGCTCGGTGCGCGAGAACATCGCCTACGGCTGCCACACCGCGAGCGACGCCGACGTCGAGGACGCGGCCCGGCGCGCCAACGCGCACGAGTTCATCGTGCGGCTGCCGTTGCAGTACGACACGTTCATCGGCGAGCGTGGCGTGAAGCTCTCCGGCGGCCAGCAGCAGCGCCTCGCCATCGCGCGCGCGATCCTCAAGCGGCCGGAGATCCTGATCCTCGACGAGGCCACGAGCAATCTCGACACCGAGAGCGAGCAGCTGATCCAGGCGGCGATGGAGGGACTGCTCGCGGGGCGGACGACGTTCATCATCGCCCACCGCCTGTCCACGGTGCACCGCGCGGACCTGATCCTGGTGATGGAGGACGGCCGCGTGGTCGAGCGCGGGAAGCACGACGACCTGATGGCGGCGAGGGGCAGCTACTACGAGATGGTGCAGCGGCAGGCGCAGTCGCAGGGCCCGATCGAGGAGCCGGTGCTGCGGTAGCGGTGGCGCGCAGCCGGCCGGACTCAGCCTGCCGTTCCCGGCCCCGCGGCGAGCTTCTTGTGCTGGCGGCCGATCGCGGCCACGAGCACCAGCCACACGAGCACGAGGCCGATGTTGATCGCCGCCACCGTGCGCGTGGTGAGCGCGAGCGCGGTGACCGCGAGCACGACACCGGCGGAGAGCACGTCGCCGGCGCGCACGAAGAACGTGTCGATCGCCGCCTTGGCCTTGTACTTCGCCTCGCGCGACGTGGGCAGGAACAGCGCCTGCCGCGCCGTGTTCTGGAGCGAGTAGTCGGTGGAGTTCTCCGCGATCTTGACCGCGCGGATGTAGCCGATCACCGGCGCCACGGCGAGCAACGCGTAGCCGCCCAGCGCGATGCACGGCATCACGAACAGTGCGGCGCGCACGCCGATCTTCTGGATCAGGCGTGAGACCACGAACAACTGGACCACGGCGCCCACCGTGTTCACCCAAGTGTAGAACCCGGCATAGTAGGCGCCGATGAAGTTGCGCTTGAACTCGGCGGCGTCGCTGATCGCGTCCCGCGCGATCATCCTGTCCGCCGCCTCGGAGAGCGTCTTGCCGAGGATGTACTCGCCGTTCGTGTTGACGATGTTGAGCACGAGCGCGAGCAGCGCGATGTAGAGGAGGTAGCGGTTGGAGAGCACGAGGCCGAACCCGCCCTCGCGCCCGAGCGGCGCCTGCGCGGCCTCGCGGCTGCGGGCATCGTGCGCCCTGGCCTCGCTCCGGTTCACCGCCGCGGTGATGAGCAGCGACGCGGCGAGCAGCGCCGCCGCGATCAGCAGCAGGTTGTAGGCGCCGAGCGCATGGAACAGGACCTTCGCCACGCGTCCCCCGAGGACCGCACCCAGACTCGCGCCGAAGGCCACCACCCCGAACAGCCTCTCGCCCTCTTCCTGCGTGTAGATGTCGTTCGCGAACGACCAGAACTGGGCCATGATCATGAGGTTGTAAACGCCCACCCAGACGAAGAACGCGATCCCGAGGTGCGGAACGTTCATTCGTCCGAGGACATAGAACAGCACCAGGTTCACGACGAAGACCATGGACACCACGGCGATGAGCCGCATGCGATCGACACGGCTGGCGAAGTTTCCGTAAGCCGGCACCAGCACGACCAGCACGGCCGCCATCGCCGCCGAGGTATAGCTCTTCACCTCGGCGCTCTCGCCGCCGAGGATGAGCGCCTCGCGCACGGGCTTGATGATGTAATAGCAGCACAGCAGCAGGAACACGTTGAGCATGAGCAGCACGACCGTGGTGCCCTCCCCGGGACGCACGTCGGCGAACAGCCCGAGGAGACGCTCGAGCGGGTTGCGCGTGCGGGCGGGCAGGGCGGTGGTCGTGCTCACGAGCCGGATCCCGGGGTGGCAGGCGGAGAGGCGAGGTCGATGTCGTCGATGCGCTCGGACCTCCCGCCCGGCAGCGCGCGGAAGACCTCCATGCGCAGTGGGCCGTTCCCCGAGCCCGGGAACGTGATGCGGCAGAAGTGGAAGGTCGAGCGACCGTGTGCCGAGCCCGTCACCACGCGCAACCCGCCCGGCAACGCTTCGAGCAGCGACTGCTCGAGCGCCGCCTTCTCGATCGGGTAGAGCGGCGCACCGCCCCCGCCCGAGATCACCTCCCAGAAGCCGGCCCCGGTCGTGTCCGCGATGTACAAGCGGTGATAGAGGTGCTCGTGCCCGGCCAGGACGGCGGTGACGCGGTGGCGCGCGCACATCTCGAGCAGGCGCGTGCGGCGGGCGGGCACGGGATCGCCCGGCCGGTGGGAGAGCCAGTCTTCTTCATAGTGGCCGCTCGTCACCGGTGGATGATGGAGCACGACGAACTTCCACTTCATGGGCGAGGCGAGCGAGGCGTCCGCGAACTCGAGCTGCGCGTTCGCGCGCGCCATCCATGTCGAGTCCCCGTAGTTCCCGTGGACGTCGGAGAGCAGGTCCGAATCGAGGATCACGAAGCGCGCCCCGAGATCGGGCAGGTCGGCGCGGTACCAGTGGCGGCCGGGAGCCGGCGGCGTACCGATCGCCGCGTCCCAGCTCCGGGCCGCGTCGGGGTCGTAGAGGTGCTCGTGATTGCCGGGTGCTGCGAGGTAGAGGTTCTGCGTGCGCAGTGCGCGGTGGCGCGCCTCGAACTGCTCCCAGAGCCGGCCGCGCCGTCCGTCGGTGACGATGTCCCCGGTCGAGATCACGAGGTCGGCGGGCAGGTACGGCTGCATCGCCTCCACCACGCGCGCCTCGCCGCCCGCCCGCGTGTTGCGCGTGAACATCGTGACCACGTCGCGCGGGCCGTCGAGTGCGGGGATGAACGCCTCGACGAGGAGGACCGGCGTGAACAACAGCCCCTTCACGAACCCGTGGATGCCGGTCTGGAACATGCGCGTGACGGCGCGGTACTCGGTGGTGTGGTACTGCATGCGGAAGCCGCCGCGGTTGTCGCCATAGAGCAGCACCGTGACCGAGTCGCGCGCCGGCGAAGGGTCCGCCGTGCTACCGGCACCGACGAGCTTCCGCCGCGGCGTGACGCCGGGCTCCGCGCGTTCGGCCGTGGCCTCGAGCACCGTGGCCTGGCTCCCCGGCGCCGGGACCGGCCCGCGATAAGAGGCGACGGGCGCGCAGGCGCCGATCACGAGCAGCGCGAGGGGAACGAGGCGCGCGGCACGCCTCACCGTTGCCGCTCCGAGACCTGCGTGTCGCCGGCGAGCCACGCCTGGACGATCTTGTCGCGACGCTCGATCAGCACCCGCGTCAGGTACTCGGTGGCGCGCGGGTCCTCGAACTGTCCCTGCTCGACGGCCGCGCGGATCAGGCTGTCGCTCATCGCGGCCACGATGCGCGCCCCCCAGCGGATGTCGCGATCGGTGCGCTCGTCGAACGCCGGGTTCGGGTAGTCCGGGCGCCAGCCCTTGGGGTCGAACGTCTTGGAATCGATGAAGCCGATCGCCGGAAGCTCCGGATCCTCGGACGCTTCCCACCTCGCGGGCACGAGGCCCAGCGTGAGCGCCGAGCGCGTCATCGTGCCGTAGTCGACGAAGTACTCGTGGCCGGTCTGGTACGAGCGCTTCGTCACCGCGCCCGAGCCCAGGCACGAGCCGAAGTCGATCAGGTGGTGGCGCACGAACGTCCGGCCGCCGTCCTCGACCCACATGTCGAGCGAGTTGGGGCCGCGCGAGTCGGCATGCCCGAGCCACGCGCACAACGTCCACAGCCCGCGCAGCTCGCGGCGGTGCTGGTGCGGGATGCGATCCTCGGGATCGTCCTTGCGGCGGCCGTCGTACTCGAACGGCCCCAGCGGCTTGCCGGCGAGCAGCCGGCTTGCCATCGCCCGGTAGGTGCCGTCGGGCTCGCGCCGCACGCGCGACAGCAGCTGCTTCAGGAACGCGTCCGTCATCGGTACCTTGCGCCCGCGATGGTCGACCACGACGGCGTCGGTGGCGACGAGCAGCGACTCCGCCCGGAAGCGGACGATCGAGTTGGAAGGCACGTTGTATCCGGCCGCCCAGAACAGGTAACTCGAGACGACGTCGGCGCCGGTGGCCATCTCGGGGCAGGCGGGCGGGTCGAACTTGATGATGAAGCGCGTCCCCGCGGGGTCCTTGACGAAGAAGCCGGGGGTGACGCCCTGCGTCTTGGCCCGCGTCACGGTCCACCGCCCGGACATCGGTCCGCCCGGGCCCGGCCCGCGCAGCATCTGCTCCGCAGCGAGCGGGCGGAAGCCGGCGCGCGGCTGCCACCATGTGCTCGGCAGCCGGACCTGATCGCGCTCGTCGACGTTCATCGCCTCGCGCGGACTCCCGGTCGCTTTGCGCACCCACAGCGCCGGGTCCAGCATGCGCGTCATCGGGCGTACGAGCGAGTGCTCGAAGATGTCGTAGAAATAGGAGATGTCGGTCTCCTTGGGGGGCGTCGCATCGCCCGCCCACGAAGGCGCGGCGAGCAGCGCGACGAACAGCAGCGGCGCGCACCGGCGGCTCATTCGACGCTCCCGATCGAGAACCGGAAGCGGATGCCCTCGTTGCTCCAGTCCACGCCGACGAAGCCGAGCGGCGAGTTCTGGTTGCGCGGCCGCAGGTTGACGCCGTACGACTGGCGGAGCGAGCTCCACGTCGGCGCCTCGAACACGTCGCGATAGACATTGCCGAGCTCCGTGTGGACGTCCATCTCGAAATGCTGCGCGAGCGGGAAGATGTAGGAGACTTGGCCCACGACCATGTCGAGGTCCTTGAAGCGGCCCGGCTCGAACCCGTAGAGGCCGCGCCCGCCGCCCAGTCCGGAGAGGTCGTAGATGCGCATGGCCCGGGAACGATGGGCGACATCCTGGTGCGCCCCGTGCAGCGACAGCCGGATGGTCCTCGGGTCGCGCATGAACGAGAAGCCG
>DATLUU010000079.1:0-11078 GCA_035577885.1 Verrucomicrobiia bacterium | reverse complement strand
TCGCTGCTCGAGCACGCCGACTACGCGCAGTTCGCCCACGATGTGAGCTACCGGCTCCCGAGCGCGCCGCCCTCGCCGCGGATCCTGCTGGAGACGGGATCTCAGAGCGCGGACCTGTGGTGGGACGACTCGCCCGAGTCGGTGGTGGATCCCACATCCCCCGCGCCCGGCGGGCACGACTTCGAGGGCTATCGCGTCTACCTGGGCCTGGACCAGCAGGCGCCCACGCGCCTCGCCCAGTTCGATCTCCCAGACACCACGGGCTTCAACACCGGGCTCGAGCCGGCGCGCGCGCCCACGCCCCTCGTGAGGGACGGGATCTCATATCCGTACCACTACCGGATCACGGGTCTCAGAGACGGCTTCCGCTACTGGGGCGCGGTCACGAGCTACGACACCGGCGACCCCTCCGTGGAGAGCCTCGAGAGCAGCATCTCACAGAACAAGTTCCTCGTTGTCCCGACGGCGAACGCCACCGAGCACCGTGGTGTGGTCGTCTTCCCGAACCCCTACCGGGTCGAGGCCATCTGGGACGCGGGCAAGGTCCCGAGGGATAAGGTCGTATGGTTCGCGGGCCTGCCGTCCAGGTGCACGATCCGCGTCTATACTCTAGCGGGAGACCAGGTTATGGCCCGGGAGTTCGACGGCTCCACTTACCACACGGAGAACGTGCGTGGGGTGTGGACGCCCGAGCGCAACCCCGACACCGGGCCGCCGGCGCTCTCGGGCGCGGCGTTCGCATGGGATTTGATCACCGATCGGGGCCAGGCGACGGCGACCGGGCTCTACATGTGGACAGTCGAAGACCACACCGGCGGTCCCGTCCAGCGGGGCAAGCTCCTGGTGGTGAGGTCCGACCGCGAGTGATCGAGAGCACGAGCGCGGCATCCCGGGCCGACGTGCGAACCCAGCAACATATTACAACTTGGACCCTTGACGGGTCTTTGAAGCCCGACCTAAGTTCGGCGCCCACTTCATGAAGACCCCCACCCGAGTACTCGCTTGGAGCCTCATCCTGATCGCAGCGGCCCTCCCGGCGTTGGCGGATGACAAAGGCACCATCACCGGGAAGGTGTCGGACAAGAAGACGGGTCACGCGCTGCCGTTTGCGAACGTGGCCGTTCCCGCGGCGCAGAAGGGCGCACTGACCGACTCCGAGGGGCGCTTCACCATCCCCGGCGTGCCGGTCGGAACATATGAACTGAAGATCCAGTTTCTCGGGTATAAACCTGAGACGGTGCCGGGCGTCGTGGTCGTCGCGGGCAAGCCCGTCGCCATGGACGTGAAGCTCGAAGAGATCGTCGTGCACGAGGAGAAGGCGGTCGAGGTGACCGCCGAGCGCCGGCTGGTCGAGACCAAGCAGGGCGCCACCGTGCGCAGCGTCACCGCCAACGACATCCGCAACCTGGCGGTGAACACGGTCAGCGACGTGATGAAGCAGCAGGCGGGCGTCAGCAGCGACGCCGAGCAGATCCACGTCCGCGGTGGCCGCGCCGACGAGACGATGTTCGTGGTCAATGGTGTCGTGAACCGCGACCTCGTCACCGGCCAGTCCACGGCCGGGCAGCTGAACGCGCGCTCGGTCTCCGAGGTGAACGTGACCACGGGCGCCTTCGACGTGCGTTACGGCAACGCGCTCGCCGGCATCGTCGAGATCCATTTGAAGGAAGGCACCGACAAGCAACAACTCGGGCTCACCATGGCGGGCGGCGCGTACGGCGGCCGCCAGTGGCAGGGCGTGTGGAGCGGGCCGGACCCGATCTGGGCGCGCGGCCTGTCCGCGATCGGCATCAAGCTCCCGGGCACGCTGAGCAGCGTGCTCGATCTGTCTGGGAGCCTGTTCGAGACGCGCTTCAGCTATCTCGGCGCCGGTGACAACCTGAGCCTGATCGAGCGCACGCTCATCCCGCCGCCCACGCTCCACCCGCGGCTCGTCTCCAGCTACGAGGACCGGTTCCTCGGCATCAAGTTCAAGTACCCCGACATGTGGGCGCCGTCCGAGGACAACCGCTGGGCCGGGCGCTACGGCCTGAACTGGAAGCCGAACACCTCCGACAAGTACTCGTTCGACTTCTCCAAGCGCATCGCCATCGACCAGGGCTTCAGCCGCACGTTCATCACCGCGCAGGGCGATGCCGGCGACCCCGCCTACCCGTGGCAGTGGGACCATCGCATCGGCCACGCGCCCACGATCTTCGAGGACAACGTCCAGACCTCGCTCGAGTGGCGCCGCACGCTGTCCACCACCGGGTTCACCACGCTCCAGCTGTCGCGCTACTTCTACGCCCAGCGACAGGACGTGCAGGGCAAGATGTGGACGGATTACGTGCAGCCCGACGACCGCTCCGCGTTCCCGGTCGGCGACCCGCGCCGCGACGACTACTTCTATGACACCGGCGACAACAACCAGTGGGCGGACCGGCGCACGAACAGCTGGGGCCTGCAGGGCTCGTACACGCAGCGCCACAAGCACAACGAGCTGGAGTTCGGGCTCGAGCACCAGTGGCAGGACGTGCAGTACCTCACCATCCAGGACCCGTGGGTGTTCGACCCCGACGGGCTCGGCGCCTCGCACGACCTGTGGAAGGTGCACCCGATGATCGGCGCGGTCTACGGCCGTGACCGGCTCGAGTTCGAGGGCTTCGTCGCCAACATCGGGCTGCGCGCCGACTACTGGTTCATCGGCCGCGAGGCGGAGCAGGCGCTCGGCGACACCACGCGCCACAACATCGCGCCCACCACGCGCACGGAGTTCTACAACGACACGCAGTCGTTCTTCGGCCGGCGCGTGAAGACCCACTTCTCGCCGCGCGTGATCGTGGCGCACCCGATCACCGAGAACAGCAGCTTCTTCTTCAACTACGGCGAGTTCACGCAGTGGCCGTCGTATCGCTACGTGTACTCGAAGCTGAACTCGATCTCGAGCGAGTCGTTCCCGCTGCAGGGCAACCCGAACCTGAATCCGCAGGTGTCGGTGAACTACGAGGTCGGCGGCAAGCACCAGTTCCTGCCCACGGCCGCGGCGAACCTGACGTTCTTCGTGCGCGACGTCTACGACTACCCGTCGGCCTCGCGCGTGGACCCGATCGGCGGCTCGGACATTTCTTCCTACTTCATCTACCTGAACGGCCACTACTCCCGGTCGAAGGGCTTCGAAGTCGAGCTCGAAAAGCGACGCTCGAATCATTGGGCGGGGAAGATCTCGCTCTCCTACCAGCAGACCCGCGGCAAGAGCAGCGACCCGAACGAGGAGCGCGCGCTGCAGGAAGTCGGCGGCAGCAGCGAGACGCGGCTCTCCGAGGAGTTCGTGCGCTGGAACCGGCCGTTGAAGGTGGGCGCGAACTTCGACGTGCGCTGGGACGACAAGGCCCCACAGCATTGGGGCGTGCTGGAGAAGGTCGGGATCAACCTCTACGCGCAGGCGGAGTCGGGCCGCACGTTCACGCCGATCGCGGCCGGCTCGGGCGATCCCGTGGGGCTGCCGAACTCGCGCAACGCGCCGGCGCAGTTCACGGTGGATCTCAAGATCAATCGCTGGTTCAAGCTCGGCACCCAGCGCTACGACCTCAGCATCTCGGGCTCGAATATCTTCAACAACTACGCGCTCAATGTCGTGGACGCCTACAGCGGCCTGGGCCCGAGCTGGGGTGACGGCCAGTACGACCCGCGCTACTTCACCGGCTTCAACGACTTCACGCGCGTGAGCTCGGTCGACAACCCCTCGAACTACGGCAACGGCATGTGGAAGGCACAGCTCGATGTCGATTTCTGATCGGCGCACGCCCGCACGGTCTGCTGCACGCCGCTGTGGCGGGCTCGCGGCCGCGCTCGCGATCCTGCTCGCGGGCGCGCTCGCGCCGCGTGCCGCGCACGCCCAGGGCTCGCTCGGCGGCCAGCGCGCGGGCACGTCGTCGGCGACGTTCCTGCGGATCGGCGTCGGTGCGCGCGCGGTGGGCATGGGGGAGACGTTCGTCGCGGTGGCGAACGACCCCAGCGCCATCTACTGGAATCCCGCCGGCCTCGCCTCGCTCCAGCGTCGTGAGTTCTCCATCTCGCACGTCGAGTGGCCCGCGGACATCGGCTACGACCACGTCACGTTGACGCTGCCGTCGCGCCGCTTCGGCGGCTCGTTCGCGCTGCAGGCGGGCCTGCTCGGCACGCGGATCGACGAGACCAGCGAGCTGCAGCCGTTCGGGACCGGGCGCACGTTCTCGTACTCGGATTTCATCACCGGGCTCGCCTACTCGCGGCGCTGGACCGACAAGCTGCTGGTCGGGTTCGGCGCCAAGTACGTGCACGAGGACCTCGGCTCGGAGGTGGGCGGCCCGACGACGTCGGCGTTCCTGTTCGACGTGGGATCGATCTACTACCTGGGCCTCGGGAGCGTGCGCATCGCCACCTCGCTCACGAACTTCGGCTCGGCGCTGCGGCCGAGCGGCAATTACACGTCGCCCTACGACGGCACCACGTCGCAGTACGACGCCTTCGATCCGCCGCTCATGTTCCGTTACGGGGTCGCGTTCGAGCCGATCGAGAACGACACCCAGCGGCTCACCACCGCGCTCGAGGTCGCCCAGCCCGCGGACAACGAGCAGCTGGTGAAGGCCGGCCTGGAGTGGATGTTCAAGAACACGCTCGCGCTGCGGAGCGGCTATAACCTGCGCGCCGACGCGATGAAGTTCTCCGCCGGCGCCGGGTTCAGCGGCACGTTCGGCGACTACCGGGGCGCGCTCGACTACGCCTATACCGACGGCGGCCCGCTCGGGGCCGTGCACCGCATCTCGCTGGGGCTCCGCTTCTGATGCGCCGCGTCCTCGCCTGCCTCGTGCTCGTGCTGCTCGCTGGCGTCCCGCTCGGCTGCGGCGGCAAGTTCGAGCTGCCCACCGAGCACCCGAAGCAGATCGTGCCCTCGGACGGCAGCTTCGCCCTGCAGTCGACGTGGAAGGGCATGAACGGCATCCAGGACCTGCTCATCACGCAGGGCGAGGGCGGCCAGCTGTTCGTGCTGTTCTACGACGGCGTCGCCAACCAGCCCACCGATCCCATCCAGCAGCACGGCGTCGTGCTCCTGTTCCCGCTCACGAACCCGAAGCCCATCGGTCCGCCCTACTTCCAGCCGACGCTGAACATGTTCAAGCCGATCGCGTTCACCGCCAACAAGACCCGCATGTTCGTGCTCGACAAGGGCGATTCGTGCATGGCGAAGTATGACGTGCGTCTCGGCACGTGCGAGGCCGACGCCGACACCTCCGCCGGCCGCATACCATTCCGGAACCAGATCTTCGACTACGCAGCGACCTGGCGCGTGCGCGAGTACAACATCGGCGGTGGCGACACGGTCTCGACGTTCACCGACACCACCGTGGCGCAGCCGTACGGGATCGCGCTGGACGACGCCGGTCGCATCTACGTGTCGTGCCTCGCGGTGTTCCTCGACTCGCTGCAGACCAACAAGAGCATCCGCACGCGAAAGTTCGTGAGCCGCATCTACCGCTACGTCCGCGGGCAGCGCTATCCGGGCATCCCGGACGTGAACATGGTCGGCACCGAGTCGTGGTACCGCGACAGCACGTGGAAGGTGCTCGACGGCTCGGGGCTGAGCTCGATCGCCGACGCTCGCGGCATCTACATCCCGCACGGTGGCGCCGACCCGCTCTACATCGCCGACCGCGGCAACAACGCCGCCAAGGCGATCTCGTCCACGGTCAACGAGCTGCCGTTCCTCAAGGTGGACGGCCAGGAGACCGGCGCGATCTTCAACCATCCCGAGGGCATCGCGGTCGATCTCGCCGGCTTCTTCTACGTCGTGGACCGCGACAACAAGCGCGTGCTGCGCTACAGCTCGGTGCCGGCCACGTTCGTGCAGCGCGTCGACCAGGAGCCGAACAGCGATGGGCTGCCGCTCGCGGACCCGATCGGCATCGCCGTCGACAGCTCGGGGGCGGCCTACATCGGCGACCGCGGCCGTGGGCAGATCATCTATTACAAGAGGCGCCCGTGACGCTGCGCGCGCTCCTGCTCGCGGCGCTGCTCGCCCTGCCCGTCGCCGCGGCCGCGGACCAGGCCGATCACCTGCCGCCCGGCCGCGCGCCGGCGCCGGCGCCCGCATCGCGCGTGTCGAAGTCGCGCCCGGTGGCGCTCGGCGCCGCGGCCGCGTCCGACACCTCGGCGCGTGTGTACGTATCGCTGCTCTCGGGGCGCGACGAGAGCGGCCGCGACCTGAACCTGATGAGCATGAACGTCACCAACTTCGGATTCATCGGCAACAACTTCACCGTGCGCACGCCGTCGATGGAGTACCCGGTCGGCACCGGGCACGAGCACCTGGTACGCGGCGGGCTCTGGGTGGGCGCGCTCGCGGCGGATGCGAACGGCGCCTTCATCGGCGTCACCACCGCCGCCAAGGACGGCTTCACCGGCGACGCCTCGGCGAGCGCCACGGAGTTCTCGCCCGAGGGCGACCACATCGACGTGCGCTCGTCGCTGCCGAACAGCCGGAAGTTCTCGCCGCTCGCGGTGAGCGAGCGCGACCTGCGTGGCGACTTCGATGACCTGCTGCCGAAGCGCGCGCAGAACAACCGCGAGGACCACCGGCCGCTGGGCATCGTCGTGCACCAGGAGAACTACTCGTGGTCGTTCTCCGACTACCGGCACATGGTGTTCTACCACTTCGCGATCCGGAACACCGGCGCGCCGCTGCGCAACGTCTACGTCGGGCTCTACAACGAGCTGGCGAGCGGGCCCAAGAACAACTTCTCCAATTGGCCTCCGAGCGGCGCGTGGTTCAGCAAGAAGCAGATCGGCTGGGTGGACTCGCTGAACCTGTTCACCGAGCGCTACTGCCAGAGCGTGCCGATCCCCGACAACTGCTTCTACTCGATCACTCCCGAGATGGTTGGCTACAAGCTGCTTGGAGTTCGCCCGGGCAAGCTCAGCGACCCGGACAAGATGGTCACGATGCAGTCGTGGAACTTCTCCCCCGGCAACGCGGACCGCGACGAGGACACCGAGCTCTATGGGCTCATGAGCGCGGGCACCAAGACGAACTTGAACCCCATCCCGCCCGATCTGGCGCCGCGCGACGGCGACCCGGTGGAGATGATCGCCGTGGGTCCGTTCGCGCAGCTGAACCAGGGCGACACCATCCAGGTCGACTTCGTCTACATGGGTGGGAACAACGACGCCGAGCTGGACAAGCGCGCGCACACCGCGCAGCGCGCCTACGACCTCGACTACATCGTGCCCGTGCCGCCGCCCTCGCCGCGCTTCAAGGTGGTCGCGCGCCAGTCCGCTGTGGATTTCTACTGGGACGACTCGCCCGAGCTGTTCGAGGACCCGACGAGCCCGATCCGGAAGGACTTCGAGGGCTATCGCCTCTATGCGGGCAGCTCGCGCGACGACCTGCGCCTGCTGGCGCAGTACGACCTGGCGGCGGCGCCGCACGACACCACCGGCTTCAACACCGGCTTGGACGCGGTGCGCCTGCCGGCGCCGGTGACGATCGACGGCGAGACGTACCAGTACAAATACACGGTCACGAACCTGCGGAACGGCTTCAAGTACTTCGCCGCCGTGACCGCGTACGACCTGGGCACGACCGAGATCGAGTCGCTGGAGAGCGGGCGCACGCAGAACGAGGTCATGGTGGTGCCGGCACCCCAGGCGGGCGAGCGCGACCAGGGCGTGGTCGTGTTCCCGAACCCCTACCACGTCGAGGCGCTCTGGGACCACGGCACGAACGTGCGCAACCACTACCTGTGGTTCGCGAACCTGCCGTCGCGGTGCACGATCCGCATCTACACGCTCGCCGGCGACCTGATCTACGAGACCGACTTCGACGGCGCCACGTACAACGGCAGCAACGCGCGCGGCATCTACGATCCGGCAAGCGACCTGCCGGGCACGTTCTCCGGCGCCTCGTTCGGCTGGGACCTGGTGACGCGGCGCGGCCAGGCGGCCGCGAGCGGTCTCTACCTGTGGTCGGTTGAGGACCGCGCCACGAGCAAGCGCGAGCTGGGCAAGATCCTCATCGTGAAATCCGACCGCGAGGGACTCCAGTGAAGCGCGTCCTGCTGCTGCTCGCGGTACTCGCCGCGGTCGCCGGCCTCGGGGTCACGTCCGGCTGCGGGCTGACCAAGAAGCTCACCGGCACCCCGCACGCGAACCAGCCGCCGCACACGGTGCTGTTCGTGAATGGCGCCATCGACACGGTCAACCACGTCGTGCACCTCTACTGGTTCGGCACCGACGCCGACGGCGCCATCGCCGGTTTCGAATGGCAGATGCGGAATCCGCATGCACCGGCGGACACCGCGTGGCATCCCACCACGAACACCGATTCGGTGTTCATAGTTCGGGACACGACGGGTTATACGAACCCGGTATTCACCGTGCGCGCCATCGACAACGCGGGGGCGCGCGACCCGAACCCGCCGCGGCAGACGTTCGAGTTCAGCAACCAGGCGCCCACGGTGCGGCTCACGACGAAACCGCTCGCGACCGACACGACGTTCGCGTCGGTGAGCGTGGCATGGAGCGCGGCCGACGCCGACGGGGACGTCAGCAAGCTGCAGTTCCTGGTGTGGCTCGATGGCCGCCGGGACACACCCGAGATCACCACGGCGACCTCGTTCACGATGCCATCCGATCGCTTCCTGGTGAACGGGGTCATGACCACGGGGCCGCGCAAGCTGTTCGTGCAGGCCATCGACGACGGCGGGCGCGCGAGCCCGATCGACAGCGTGAGCTGGATCGTGCGCCGGCCGGTCTCGGGGCCGAACGCGCGGCTGCTCCTGGTGGACGACGTCCCATCCAGCAACACGCTCAACAGCCGCTACGACACGCTCTACTCGAACTCGATCGGGCGCGTGGGGCTCGCGACCAGCGAGTACACGATCCTGCGGCTCGACCGCACGCAGCCGTTCAAGACGGCCAAGGACGCCGAGCAGACGTTCAAGCTGTTCGAGGCGGTGGTGTGGTATCGCGGCGTGCCGCAGCCGCCGAGCCCTGGGACCGTTCTCGGCATCTGCGAGCAGGGCATCGGCGAGTACGCGCGCGCCGGCGGCAAGATCTTCGTGGAGGGGATCTACGGCTTCAGATCACCCAACACCGGCGGCAGCCTGAGCGAGGACTTCGTCACCACGTACCTGGGCTCGCGGCTCGTGCGCCAGTTCTCGACGACGCTGCTGGATTCGGTGGCGGCGTTCGGCAACCTGAACCCGTCGACGTTCGTGGGCAACCTGGACGTGGGTGGCGGGCTCATCGCGAGCGACACGATCCACTTCGCCGGCCTCCTGCCGGTGGCCAATAACTCGGACGGTGGTGGCCTGCGCGAGTTCGTCGCGGACGACATCTCCCGGGTCGCGTTCTGGGCCGGGCCCAACACCCTGTCGCCGCCCAACGCCCAGCGCGTGCCCCTTGGGCTCACCGTGCCGCAGGCGAACGGTGGACGAATCGTGGCGCTCGGCTCTCCGATCATCGTCACGCCGGGAAACAATGCCGGGGCGGCCGGGTTCATCACCGACTTACTCCGGCACTTCGGGCTCGACAGGCCCTCGAGCGGGCGCCCGCTCGGCCTCGACCGTCCCTGAGCCTTCCGCCCGAACGCGGTGGAACGAGCCACGGTTGAAGGGTGACGAACCCGCCCGAACGGGTCAGGTTCTCCTGAGGGGAACCTGGGCGTTCTCCAGCTGAAGTTCCCTGCCCTCCGCGAGTGTAAACCGGTAGGAGAACTGCCCTTGAAACACCCCGGAAACGATGAAATTCCTTCGACTTGTCAGGTCTCATTGGTATCATGCCTGCGGTTAAGACCCGGCAACGTCCCCCATGTCATGTCGTCGTTTGCTGCCACGCGGGCGCCGCTCGGGCTCGCGTCCGGAGGAGGAGCCCGCCAGCAGACCCGCCAAGACCCCCTGATCGCGTTCCCACATCCGTTCCTGTCCACCTGCAACGAGGGGATCACCCATGAGCAAGATGTTCACCCGTTTCCTGGCGGTCGCCGCACTGCTCTGTGTGGCCGGCGTCGCCTCGGCGACGCAGTTCCCGAACGCCACGTGCCCGGATTCGGTGACGATCCAGCAGATCCAGGACGTCACGCACCTCTGCCACCCGGCGATCGGCGACACCGTGGCCGGCGTCTCCGGCATCATCACCGGCTTCGATCCCATCGCCACCGGCTTCGACGCCTACATCCAGGACCCTGCCGGCGGCCCGTTCTCGGGCATCGACTTCTTCACCCACAGCTTCAACACCAAGGTCGCTCCCTATAACTTCGCGATCGGCGACCGCATCGTCGTCGAGTTCGCCGCCACGGCCGAGTTCCAGAACGCCAGTGAAGTGCTCGCCACGAACAACAACTTCGGCGCGCCGAACTTCATCGTGCGCAAGGTCAGCTCGGGTAACGCGCTGCCGCCGTTCTTCACCGGCACCACGACCCAGCTGAACGAGCTCAACACGAACACGTTCTTCGAGCAGTACGAAGGCTGCCTCGTCAAGATCAACGGACCGCTCACCGTGGCGCGCACGTCGCTCACGGGCGGCCTCGGTCAGACGAACGCGTTCCTGGTCGTCAGCGCGGGGGCGCCGAGCGACTCGGTGTACATCGACGGCACCAAGCTCACCACGTTCGCGCCGCCCCCGGTCGGCACGAACATCTTCAGCGTGCAGGGCATCGGCAACCAGGCCACGCGCGGCTACCGCATCATGCTGCGTGACGGCAACGACATCGTGCTCAACACGCCGCCGAACCTGACGGATGCCTACCCGCTCACCGACAACACCGTCCTGGTGCAGTTCGACCGCAACGTCACCACTGCTTCGGCCACGAACACGGCGAACTATTCGCTGGCGTCGTTCGGTTCCGTGAACAGCGCGGTAATGCAGGGCCAGTCCGCGGCGGTGCTCACCATCAACAACGGCTTGCTCCACGGTGACCTCGAGACCGTGACCGCGAACGGCATCGTCGGCCTCGCCGCTGGGCAGACGATGACCACGCCGCAGTCGCGCACGTTCGTGAACGGCGTGCTCACCGCGGCGGAGATCCAGCAGGCGAACCCGGACTCGCTCGCGGCCACGAACCC
>DATLUU010000078.1:0-11076 GCA_035577885.1 Verrucomicrobiia bacterium | reverse complement strand
AGGCCGCGAACGTGGTCGTGACCCCCGGCGCCAAGCCGGTGCTGTTCTTCGCCATGCTCGCCACGCTCGAGCCCGGCGACGAGGTGCTGATCCCGAGCCCCGCGTTCCCCACGTACGCCTCGGTCGCCGAGTTCCTGGGCGCGCGCGTGGTGCCGGTGCCGCTCGTGGCCGAGCGCGGCTTCGACATCGATTTGAAGGCGCTCGAGCAGCGGGTCACCTCGCGCAGCCGCATGCTGATCCTGAACTCCCCGCACAACCCCACCGGCGGCGTGCTGCCGCGCGCGACGTTAGAAGCACTCGCTGTGCTCGCGCAGCGGAATGACATGTGGGTGTTGTCGGACGAGATCTATGCCGCGATGGCATACGACGGCGGGAGCCCGTCCATCGCCACGCTCCCCGGCATGGCCGAGCGCACGGTGGTCGTGGACGGGTTCTCGAAGACCTACGCCATGACCGGCTGGCGTCTGGGCTTCGGCATCATGCCGGAGCCGCTCGCGAAGCACATGACCGCGCTCATGAACAACTCCAACTCCTGCACCGCGACGTTCGTGCAGATGGCGGGCGAGGCGGCGCTCACCGGCCCGCAGGACGATGTCCAGGCCATGCTCGCCGAGTTCCGCGCCCGCCGCGAGATCCTCGTGGACGGCTTGAACGCCATCCCGGGGGTGACCTGCACGCGGCCCGCGGGCGCGTTCTACGCGTTCCCGCACCTGGACTGCGGCGGACTCTCCGCGGTGCAGCTCGCCGACCAGCTCCTGGAGCAGGCGGGCGTCGTCACCATCCCCGGCACGGGATTCGGGGCCGGCGGCGAGCGGCACCTGCGGCTCTCGTACGCCAACTCGCGCGAGAACCTGCGCGAGGGGCTGCGGCGGATGGCGGAGCACCTGGCGCCTTTGGCGAAGAAGTAGCGCCTGTCGCGCCGGCGTCGCCGGCGTTTGCATCCCGAACACCGCCGCGACGCGCGCGAGCGTTCGCGCGCTCGCAGCCCGTTGGCACCGCGTCAGGCTTGCCCGGGCACGCCCCCTGCAATGTCACGCGCCTGCCCGCGCCACGACGGTGCGGCCCGCTCGAACCGAGCACCACACCCATGCCCCCGCGAGGAGCGTGTCATGCGCCTCCCGCGACACCTTGCCGTTCTCCCCCTGCTGCTCACCGTTGCCGCGGCACGTCCCGCCTTCGCCGCGCCCGACGTCCGCATCTCCGAGTTCATGGCCGGCCCGGCGCGCGACTGGGACGGCAACGGCACGTTCAGCTCGCGCGACGACGAGTGGATCGAGATCGTGAACGGCGGCTCCGCGGTGGCCGACCTCACGCCCTACTTCCTCACCGACGGCGATTCGATCCCGCGCTTCGGCTTCACCGGCACGCTCGCGCCCGGCGCCGTGGTCCTGGTGACCGGTGCCGAGTCCGTCACCTGGGAGCGCGCCACCACGCACCCCGTGTTCGGCCTCTCGCTCGGCAACACCGGCGACAAGGTGCTGCTGTGGAAGGTCACCGGCAGCGACACCACGCTCGTCGACGGCTACACGTACAAGACACAGGAAGCCGGATCGGACCGAGCGGTGGGGCGCACGGCTGACGGAACGGGCTGGATGCTCGAGGACGCCCTGAACGTCTACACCGGCGCCACGCCGCCGCTGGGGACGGGATGCCCGCCCACGCCCGGGGCCGTGAACGACTGCGGCATCACGCCGGTGGCGCACGAGACCTGGGGCAGGCTCAAGGCGCTCTATCGCTAGGGCCTGCGGAGCTGGAGGAGAACCGCGCGCCCGGACCGAGCCGCCGTGATCGCGACGCGACGCCTCGGCCGGGCGCGTTCACAAGACCCGGGTCACAGCCCCCAGGGATCGTGGTGGATCACCAGCTCGCGGTGGATCGCGGCGAGCGATGCCGCGCCACACTGCGCCATCGCCATCTCCAGCTCGGTCACCAGCAGCTGCACCACGCGCGTCACCCCCTCGGCGCCGAACGCGCTCAAGCCCCAGAGGTACGGCCGGCCGATCATCACCGCGGTCGCCCCCAGCGCCAGCGCCTTGACCACGTCCACGCCGCGGCGCACGCCGCCGTCGAACAGGATCGGCACCTTGCCCACGGCGGCGGCGATCGCCGGCAGCGCGTCGATGGTCGCGGGCACGGTGTCGAGGTTCCGCCCGCCGTGGTTGCTCACGCCGATCGCCGCGGCGCCGTGATCGAGCGCCAGCTGTGCGTCGCGCGCGTGCAGGATGCCTTTCACCACCACCGGGAGCTTTGACTGCTTCGCCAGCCACTCCACGTCCTTCCACGTCAGCGACGGATCGAGGAACGGGTTGCGCGTGCCGTGCTGGAACGTGGGCTCGTCCGTGCGGGCGCCGAGCCCGCGCAGGTTCGGCAGCTCCATCCCCGGCGGCAGCTCCAGCTGCCGGCGGTGGTCGCGGTCGCGTGCCCCGAGCACGGGCGTGTCCGCGGTCAGGACGAGGGCGCGATAGCCGTGCGCCTCGGCGCGGCGCACCAGCTCCAGCGTGAACCCGCGATCGCGCTGCACGTAGAGCTGGAACCAGAGTGGCCCGGTGGCCACCTTCGCCACGTCCTCGAGGCTCGTGGTCGCGGGCGTGCTCAGCGTGTAGAGCGCCCCGGCCGCGCCCGCGCCGCGCGCGGTCGCCGACTCGCCCTCGGGATGGAAGAGCTTCTGGAATCCCGTCGGCGCCAGCAGCACCGGGAACGGCAACTCGAGCCCCAGGAGCCTGAGCCTGGTGTCGACGTTGCTGACGTCGTGCAGCACGCGCGGCAGGAGCCGCGTCGCGTCCAGCCGCTCGCGGTTCCACGCCAGCGTGCGCTCGTCGCCGCTGCCGCCGGCCAGGTAGTCCCACGCCATGTCGCCCAGCTTCGCGCGCGCGAGCGGCTCGTATTCGTGGAGGTTCACCGGCAGGGTCGCGACCATGGCGGGCTACGGTATCAGGGGCGCGCCGGGCGCGCGCCCGGTGTCCGGCCCGCGCTGCGCGCGGCTTTGACGAGGCGCCCGCGAGGGCCTAGTTTCCTCCGCCCGACTGCGTGCGGAAGTGGCGGAACTGGCAGACGCACTAGATTCAGGTTCTAGCGCCCGCAAGGGTGTGGGGGTTCAAATCCCCCCTTCCGCACCATCAACCCTCTCTCGCGCTCCGAACGCGCCCGCGCGCGCGAGGTCACAGGTCCCGCCGCCATGGCAGAGGCTTCAGCGACATCCGGCGACAAGCTCGTCGCGCAGAATCGCAAGGCCTCGCACGACTACGCCATCCTCGACACGGTCGAGGCCGGGCTCGTGCTCGCCGGGACCGAGGTGAAGAGCCTGCGCACGGGCAAGGCGAGCCTGCAGGAGTCCTGGGCCACGATCGAGAACGGCGAGGCGTGGGTGATGCAGCTCCACATCCCGCCCTACGAGCAGGGCAACCGCTGGAACCTGGACCCGGTCAGGAAGCGGAAGCTGCTGCTCCACCGGAGCCAGATCGAGAAGCTGCGAAAGGCGCTCGAGCAGAAGGGCCACACGCTGGTGCCCCTGAAGCTCTACTTCACCAAGGGCCGCGCCAAGCTCCTGCTCGGGGTCGGGCGCGGGAAGAAATCGCACGACAAGCGCGAGGCGATCGCGGAGCGCGACGCGAAGCGGGAGATGGATCGCGCGCGCCGCCACGCGGGTCGCGGGTGAATCGCGCGCTCGCCGCCGGCCTCGCCGCGATGCTGCTCGCGGGCGCGCGGACGGGCGCAGCGCCACCGGGCAGTAGCGCAGCTTCCGCCGCCGGCGTCACCGCCGACAGCGCCTGGGTGCCCGCCGGCCTGGGCGTGCCCGCGGTCGCGACCGCCCGCGTGGACGGCGTCGACGTGGTGCCGGCGAACGACCTCGCCTGGCTGCTCGGCGCCGCGCGCTCGTGGAACGCCGACGTGCGGAAGCTGGTGCTGACCTTTGGCGCGCACCGCCTGACGTTCACGGACGGGAACCCGTTCGTGATCGCCGACGACCGCACGCTCAGGCTCGACCACGAGGTGTTCTCGCGGGCGGGCGAGCTGCAGGTCCCCGTGGAGCTGGCGCGCGCGCTCCCCGAGGACGGCGGCTGGCCGCGGCTCGGCCACGACGCGCGCGCGGGCGAGCTGCGCGCCGCCCCCGCCGACGGCTACGTGGGCTCGCCGCGCGTCCTCGTGCACGCGGGCACGACCGAGCTGGTGATCCCCACCGAGCATCCCGAGCTGGCGCGCGTCGTCGGCCGCGGCCGCGCGCGGTTCCGCATGCGATTCCGTGGCGCGTTCTCCGGAGCGCTGCCCGACTCGCTCCCCGCGGACGCGCTCGTGCACGACGTCAGCGTGAGGGCCACGCCCGGCGGGCTCACGTTCGAGCTCGCCGTGGACGCCGCGGCGGCCGGCTGGCGGTGGGAGCTTTCGCCGTCCCGCGATGCGGTGACGCTCACGCTCGACCGCGCCGCGGGCGCGCTCCAGCCGTTCGCGCCCGAGCCGCCGCCGGGCGCGCGACCGCTGCGCACCGTGGTGCTCGACCCCGGGCACGGCGGCGTCGACACCGGGGTGCAGTCCGACGGCGTGCTCGAGAAGACGCTCACGCTCGACCTCGCCAAGGCACTCGCCGACGAGCTCCGCCGCCGCGCCGGCGCGCACGTGTCGCTCACCCGCACCGACGACCGCGACATGAGCCAGCTCGGGCGCTCCGAGGTCGCCAACGCTCCCAAGCCCGACGTGGTGGTCTCGCTCCACTTCGGCATGTCGCTCGACCCGCGCGCGCGCGGCGGCGCGGCGTGGTGCGCGCCCGCTTCCGTCTCGGGCGCGGTGCTCGACCCACCCGGCGTGCCCGCCGACCGGGCGCACGCGCCGGCGCTCCTGGAACTCCTGCCGTGGCGAGACGCGGCCACGGCGCACGCGGTCGAGGGCCGGGCGCTCGCCGAGGACTTGTCCGCCGCGCTCGAGCACGACGGCTTCGGGCCCATGAGCGTGCGCGAGCGCATGCCGCTCGCACTCCTCGGGGTCACGGCACCCGGCGTGCTCCTCGAGTGCGGAACGCTCTCCAACAAGGAGGAGCGTGCGCGCATCCTGGCGCCGAACGGGATCCACCGGCTCGCGGCGGCGATCGCCACGGGCCTGATCCTCTGGCAGCACGGCGGGGAATGACATGCGGCGCCTCGGGCTCATCGCGCTGGGGCTGGTGCTGATCGCGCTGGCACTGTTCGCGCGCCAAGGGTTCCAGCACGAGAACCAGCCGGGGCCATTGCCGGTGGCGCCCGAGAGCACGGCGACGAGCGTGCGCTCGGTGCCGCTGTGGTTCGCGAGCGCCGACGGCGACAGCCTGGTGCTGGAGCCGCGCGACCTCGCCGAGCCGCCCGGGCTCCACCCGCGCCTCGCAGCACTGGTCGCGGCACTCGAGCAGGGTCCGCGCGGCGACGGGGCGCGCACGTTGCCGCAGGGCACCTCGCTCCAGCACGCGTACCTGGACGAGACCGGGCTCCTCACGCTCGACCTTTCGCCCGCGTTCCGGCAAGGTTTCCAGGGCGGGGCGCGGGTGGAGGAGCTGGTGGTCGGCTCGCTCGTCCGCACCGTCTCTGCCAACGTGCCGGAGGCGAAACGCATCCGTATCGTCTGCGGCGGCGCCGCGTTCACCTCGCTCGGTGGACACTTCCCGCTGGACCGGCCGCTCGATCCGGACGACTGGCCGTGAAACGCTTCGCGATCACAGGAGGATGGCGTGCCGCAGAGCAGTGATTCGCGCGCGATCGGCGTATTCGACTCGGGGATCGGCGGCCTCACCACGGTGCGCGAGCTGTTCTCGCGCCTGCCCCGCGAGTCGGTGGTCTACTTCGGCGACACGGCGCGGCTCCCGTACGGCAACAAGTCCAAGGAGACGGTGACGCGCTTCTCGCTCGAGATCGCGTCGTTCCTCGTGCGCCAGCACGTCAAGTGCATCGTGGTCGCGTGCAACACCTCGTCGAGCCACGCGCTCGACGCGCTGCGCGAGCGCTTCGGCGTGCCGGTGATCGGCGTCATCGAGCCCGCCGCGCGCGCCGCGGTGAGCGCCTCGCCGCGCGGCCGCATCGGCGTGGTCGGCACGCTCGCCACGGTCGGCAGCAACGCCTACCACGACGCCATCCTGCGCCTCGCGCCGCGGGCGATCGTGCAGCAGCGTGCCTGCCCGCTGTTCGTGCCGCTGGTGGAGGAGGGCTGGCTCGACCACGAGGTGACGCGGATGGTGGCGAACGAGTACCTGGCGGAGCTGAAGACCGCGGATCTCGACAGCTTGATCCTCGGCTGCACGCACTACCCGATGCTCGCGCCGCTCCTGAAGACCACCATGGGCGGGAACGTGCGGCTGATCGATTCCGGCGCCGAGGCGGCGCACGCCACGGCGGAGTTGCTGTCGTCGACGGGCCTGCTCGTGCCTCCCGGCGCGCGCGAGCCGCAGCATCACTTCTTCCTCAGCGACGAGCCACGCCGCCGGAGCTTCACGCGCGTGGCCGAGGCGTTCCTCGGCCGGGCCCTGCCGCCGGTGAGCGTGGTGGACCAGACCGACCTGCCATGGTACGAGCGTGGCTACGACGCCGAGCGTGGCTCCGTCCGCCACGCCGCGACGTCGCGGGAATGATCGGAATGATCGGAATGCTCGGAATGACCGGAATGGTCGGAATGCTCGGAACGATCCAATGACCCGAAAACCCGCCGCCATCCGCGCGCACGAAGCGAAGGCTCCCGACCCCGAGGCGTTCGAGCGCCACGACGGCCGGAATGCGCGCCAGCCGCGCCCGTTCAAGGTGCAGCGCGGCGTGGCGTCGCACGCCGAGGGCTCGGCGCTGGTATCGATGGGGAAGACGCGCGTGCTGTGCACCGCGAGCGTCGAGGACCGCGTGCCCGGCTGGCTCCGCGGCCAGCAGAAGGGCTGGGTCACCGCCGAGTACGGCATGCTGCCGCGCGCGACCGGCGAGCGCACGCCGCGCTCGAGCCAGACCGGCGGCCGCGCGCAGGAGATCCAGCGGCTGATCGGCCGCTCGCTGCGCGCGGTCACCGATTTGACCGCGTTCGGCGAGCGCACGATCACGCTCGACTGCGACGTGCTCGAGGCCGACGGCGGCACGCGCACGGCGGCCATCAACGGCGCCCTGGTGGCGCTCCACGATGCGTTCGTGTGGCTCTCGAACCAGAACCACCTCGCACGGCCGCCGCTCCACGACTCGGTGGCGGCGATCTCGGTGGGGCTCGTGCGTGGCCATGTCTGCATCGACCTCGACTATGTCGAGGACTCGGGCGCGGACGTGGACATGAACGTGGTCATGACCGGCAAGGGCCGCTTCATCGAGGTGCAGGGCACGGGCGAGCGCGCCACGTTCGACGAGCGCGAGATGCGCTCGCTGCTGCGCCTCGCGCGCGCCGGCATCCGCCGCGTGACCGCGCACCAGCGGAAACTCCTCTCGGGCTCGGGACTGCTGCCGGAGTGAGATTCGTCGTCGCCACGTTCAACCGCGACAAGGCGGCCGAGCTGCGCACGTTGCTGGCGCTGCCCGAGGTCGAGCTGGCGTCACTCGCCGACTGGCCCGGAGCCGTGGCGCCCGCGGAGACGGGCGAGACCCTGCTCGAGAACGCGCGCATCAAGGCGCTTGCCGCCGTGGCGCTCACCCGCCTGCCCGCGATCGCCGACGACACCGGGCTCGAGGTGGACGCGCTCCACGGCGCGCCCGGCGTGCACGCCGCGCGCTACGCCGGGCCCGATGCGAAGTACGCGGACAACGTCGCCAAGCTGCTGCGCGAGCTGGCCGGCGTGCCGCCCGAGCAGCGTACCGCGCGCTTCCGCACGGTCTGCCTCGCCGCCTGGCCCGACGGCACCGAGATGAGCGCCGACGGCATCCTCCAGGGCACGATCACCGACGCCCCTCGCGGCACGAACGGCTTCGGCTACGACCCCGTGTTCGTGCCCAAAGGCGAGACCCGCACCTACGCCGAGCTCACCGACGCGGAGAAGAACGCGATCTCGCACCGGGCGCGGGCGGTGAGGCTGCTGCGGAAGATCCTCCTCTGACCCAGGCCGCTCCCTACTCGCCGCCCAACTGGTGCACGCGCAGCGTGTTCGTCGAGCCGGCGGTGCCGGGTGGCGTGCCGGCGACGATGACGATGTAGTCGCCCTTCTTGCCGCGCTTCATCTCCAGCAGCGCGTGGTCGGCCTGCGCCACCATCTCGTCGGTGTTCGACGCGCGCGGCATGACGAACGTCTCCGTGCCCCACACCATGGCGAGCCGGCTCCGCACCTCGGGACGCGTGGTGAAGGCGAGGATGGGGATCGCGTTCCGGTGCGCGGCCACGTGGCGCACGGTGGCACCGGTCTCCGTGAACGCGACGAGCGCGACGGCGTGCAGATCCTCGGCGATGCGCACGGCGTTGAGCGCGATGGCCTCGGGCCGCGTCTCCGGCCGCCGTCGCACGCTCGGCAGGCTCCAGAAGCCCTGCGACTCGGCAGCGCCGATGACGCGCGCCATGGTCTCCACCGCCGGGATCGCGTACTCGCCCACGCTCGTCTCGCCCGAGAGCATGAGCGCGTCGGCGCCGTCCAGCACCGCGTTCGCCACGTCGCTCGCCTCGGCGCGCGTGGGGTGCGGGTGGTGGATCATCGAGTCCAGCATCTGCGTCGCCACGATCACCGGCTTGCCGTGCTCGCGCGCGAGACGGATGGCGCGCTTCTGGAGCAGCGGCACCTGCTCGAGCGGGATCTCCACGCCGAGGTCGCCGCGCGCCACCATCAGCCCGTCGAACGCGCGCGTGATCGGGCCCAGCCGGTCCACCGCCTCGGGCTTCTCGATCTTCGCGATCACCGGCAGCCGCGCACCCACCTCGTCCATCACCGCGTGCACGTCCTCCAGGTCCTCGGGCGCGCGCACGAACGAGAGCGCGATCAGGTCCGCGCGCAGCGACAGCGCGAAGCGCAGGTCCTCGCGGTCTTTTACACTGAGCGACGGAGCGCTGACCCGAACGCCGGGCAGGTTGATGCCCTTGTGGTCGGAGATCCGCCCGCCCTCCACGCACGTGGTGCGCACGCGCACGCCGTCGGTGTCGTCCACGCGCAGCGCCACGCGGCCGTCGTCGATCAGCAGGCGCGAGCCGGGCGTCACGTCCTTGGCGAGGAAGGAATAGGTGGTGCTCGCCAGCTCGCGCGTGCCCTCGACCGGCTCGGTGGTGATGGTGAAGCGGTCGCCGGGCGCGAGCGTGACGCCGCCGTCCTCGAACTCGCCGAGACGGATCTTCGGTCCCTGCAGGTCCACGAGCACGGCCACCGCGTGATGGGAGGCGTCGCTCGCCTCGCGCACGTAGCGGTAGACCTCGGCGTGCTCGTCGCGCGTGCCGTGCGAGAAGTTGAGACGCGCCACGTCCATGCCCGCGTCCACCAGCGCCCGGATCTTCTCCGGCGACGACGTGGCGGGGCCCAGCGTGCAGATGATCTTCGCGCGGCGAGAAGGTTTCATGAGGTGAAGTTGGGGTGGATGATGGGGTTCGAACCCACGACCCTCGGGACCACAACCCGATGCTCTGCCAGCTGAGCTACATCCACCACCACACGTTCACCTGAGAAACCTGCACCGCTGCACATGGCGCGCCTGGAGGGAATCGAACCCCCGACCTACGGATTAGAAATCCGTTGCTCTATCCAACTGAGCTACAGGCGCAGCGCGGTGACCGACTCCGGCTCGGAGCGGGTCCGGCCGCTGCGGGACCGCGCGGGAAGGTCGTCGCCCCACCCGAGCAGTCGCCCGAAGCCGGCCAGAACTGGTCGGGGCGAGAGGATTTGAACCTCCGACTCCCTGCTCCCAAAGCAGGTGCGCTACCGGGCTGCGCCACGCCCCGATGAAACTCGGTGGCGAATCGGCGGGGAACGATAGGCGAGCGTTCCCGCGCGCGTCAACCGCGGCCGCGCGGGCGCACCGCGCTCGACCCGAACCTTTCAGCGCGTGCCCCGAAGTCCTACACTGTGCGCGCATCCGAGATCGCCCCCCATTTTGCGCCCCCGGTTCACGGGAGCCCCCTTCAAGGAGTCACGCAATGAGCCTCAACCGGGTCATCCTGCTCGGCCGCCTCGGCCGGGATCCCGAGGTGCGCTACGCCCAGAGCGGCACCACGGTGGCGACACTCAACATGGCCACCGACGAGCGCCGGCCCGACGGCAACGGCGGCTGGAAGAACGAGACCGAGTGGCATCGGGTGGTGCTGTTCGGCAAGCAGGCCGATCTCGCGAAGCAATACCTCACCAAGGGTCGCGAGGTGCTCATCGAGGGTTCGCTGCGCACGCGGCAGTGGCAGGACAAGGACGGGCAGAAGCGCTACACGACCGAGGTCGTGTGCCAGAACATGCGCTTCGTCGGCGGCCGCGGCGGCGCGGGCGGCGGCGCACCGGCCGGCGGCGGCATGGAGCGCGGTGACGAGCAGCCGGCGCCGGTCGGCGGCGACGACATCAGCGATTTCGGCGGCGGCGGCGACGACAGCGACATCCCGTTCTGATCGCGTAACGCTCGCTGTCCGAGGCAGCTCCGCACCACGCGGAGTCGCTGGTGCGTGGGTGGCATCCAAAGTCGGACGCACAACTTCGTAGCACCCAGAACCAGGGGGCGTCCTGGTCTCGACGGGGGGACTGAAACAGAGAGTGCAGGCCGGGGACTCGCGCCTCGTCAAAAAAGCGGGAACATCACATCTGCGAACACGCAGATGGCTCTCGCAGCCTAAAAGGCTGTGACGCCTTCCCAGACCCCGCCTGTGGGGGCTGGAGCGGGCGCCATACAATCGCAGGCTGGTCCAACGCCCCGCCCGCGGGCCGCGGACGAGATGCAGCAGGGCTGGCGCGCCGAGATCCCGCCGACCGGAGCGACGCGCGCGAGAACGCCGTAGCGTAGGCCGGATACGCCTGTAGGACTCTCTGCGGATGACCTTTCGGACGCGGGTTCGATTCCCGCCGCCTCCACCATCGACCCGGCCGGGCTCCGGGGCACCCAGCCGAGCTGGGTCCGGCGCCCGGCCCGAGTCTTTCCCGCCAGATGCGGCGCCGTTCTCAGCCCGAGGACGGAAGCCCCATGTCAGGCGCCGGAAATGCCGTTCCACACGCGCTCT
>DATLUU010000077.1:0-7134 GCA_035577885.1 Verrucomicrobiia bacterium | reverse complement strand
GCCGCATCGTTCCTGGTCGGGATGACGCTCACGCCCGCCCTCGCCGTACTGCTGCTCTCCGGCGAGAAGGGCAAGCAGAACGGCTCGTCCTGGGTCGAGCGCATGCGCGACGGCTACGAGTCGGTCGTGGGCGGGATCGCTCGCCGCGGTCCGCTGGCCCAGGCCGTGGCCCTGCTGCTCGTCGTGGTCGCGCTGGCGACCCTGCCGATGCTCAAGCTCACGCTGCTGCCGGCGTTCAAGGAGCGCGACATCCTGATCGAGCTGACGACCATGCCTGGGACCTCGCAGCCGGAGATGAGCCGCCTCTCGGGCCGGATCGCGAACGAGCTGCGGACCATTGCGGGCGTCCGCAGCGTCGCCGCCCACATCGGCCGCGCCATACGCGGCGACCAGGTGGTGAACGTGAACTCCGCCCAGCTCTGGGTCGACATGGACCCGTCCGCCAACTACGCGGCGACCACGGCATCGATCCAGAAGGTCGTGGACGACTGCCCGGGTGTGCGCAACGACGTCAAGACCTACCTGCGGGAAATGGGCGGCGACGTGGTGGAGGAGCCGGAGGACAACGTCGTGGTCCGCGTCTATGGCGACGAGGACGACGTGCTCCGCGCCCAGGCCGCGCGTGTCCAGGATGCGATCAAGGGCGTGGCGGGAGTCGTCAACACCCGCGCCGAGCTCCCCATTCGCCAGGCCACGCTCGAGACCGAGGTCGACATCGCGGCCGCCCAGCGCTACGGCTTGAAGCCGGGTGACGTGCGCCGCGCCGAGTCGACGCTGATCTCCGGGATCCACGTCGGCAGCCTGTTCGAGGAGCAGAAGGTGTTCTCGGTCGTGGTCTGGAGCACGCCCGAGACGCGGCACAGCCTGAGCAGCATCAGCGATCTCGTCATCGACACGCCCAGCGGCGGTCACGTGCGCCTCGGGGACGTGGCGAAGGTGCGCATGCGGCCGGCCGCCAGCATCATCCGGCACGAGGGCGTGAAGCGCTTCGTCGACGTGGTCACGAACGTGCGCAACCGCGACCTGAATCGCGTCGCCTCGGACGTGGAAGCGCGCCTCGGACAGATGTCCTTCCCGCTCGAGTACCACGCCCGCGTGCTCGGGGACTACGACGATGGGCGCCTGACGCGCGCCCGCCTGGCGACGCTGTGGATCGCGGCCGCGATCGGCGCGCTGTTCCTGTTCCAGGCGGCATTCGGGAGCTGGCGCCTCGCCGCGCTGGCGATGGTGTCGCTGCCCGCAGCCGCCGCCGGCGGCGTGGCGGCTGCAGCGGCCACGGGCATCACCACTTCGCTCGGCCTGTTCGCCGGACTGCTGGCGCTGCTCGGCGTGGCCACGATCCAGGTCGTGCTGTCGATCCGCGGTTACCAGCGCCTGGAGCGCGAGGGCCGCCAGCTGGACGTCGGCCTCGCCGCCCACGGCGCGGCGGAGCGGCTGCTGCCGTTCCTCGCCAGCGCCGGCGCGACCGCTGCGGCGATGGTGCCGGCGCTCCTGCTCGGGAGCGAGCCGGGCATGGAGATCCTCCAGCCCATGGCCGTCGTCGTCCTCGCCGGCCTGGTGTCCACGACGGTGGTTCAACTGTACCTGCTGCCCGCGATGTACCTGAAGCTGGGCGTCAGCGCGGTGCGCGCGTCCGATCCGCTGGCGAGCGAGATCGGGGAGCCCGCACTCGCGACGTCCGCGGCACGCGCGGGCATCTCGGATTGACGCGCAACAACTCGACCCAGTGAAACCCACACGAGGCAAGACGATGAGACTCGAGCAACGTTGGCTGGCAGGAGCACTGCTCTGCGCGAGCGTCCTGATCGCGGGATGCAAGACACAGGGTGCGGGTCCCGAGGAGGCTTCCGCCGAAGAGGCGGCTCCCGCGACCGTGGTGCACAGCGAAGGTTCACAGCCCTCCCGCGTCACCCTGACCGAGGAGGCGATGAAGAAGATCGACGTGCAGACGACGGCGGTGCTGGAACAGACGGTGAACGGCGCCTCGCGACGGGTGATCCCGTACGGCGCGGTGCTGTACGACACCGAGGGCGACACCTGGACCTATGTCAGCACCGAGCCACGGGTATTCATCCGCTACCACATCTCGATCGAGAGCATCGCGGAGGGCAAGGCCGTGCTGTCGGAAGGCCCGCCCGCAGGGACCGCCGTGGTCACGGTCGGCGGCGCCGAGCTGTACGGCGCCGAGAGCGAGTTCGAAGAGGAATGACGCGATGATTCGCTGGATCGTCGGAACGAGCCTGCGCTTCCGGTTCCTCGTCCTGCTGGCGTCGGTCGCCCTGCTGTGGGGGGGCATGACCCGGCTGCCGAAGATGCCGATGGACGCGTTCCCGGAGTTCGCTCCGCCGCGCGTCGAGATCCAGACGCCCTGTCTGGGCCTGTCCGCGGACGAAGTGGAGTCCTATGTCAGCGTGCCGATGGAGCACTCGCTCAACGGCATCGCGGGTCTGGACATCCTGCGCTCCAAGTCGGTGCCCGACCTGTCGTCGATCGAGATGTACTTCAAGCCCGGTACGGACGAGCTGGCCGCGCGGCAGCTGGTGCAGGAGCGCGTCGCCACCATCATCCCCACCCTGCCGACCTGGGCGGCGCCCCCGGTGATGATGCCGCCGGTGTCCACGACCGGCCGGTTCATGAAGATCGGCGTGTCCTCGGATTCCATCCCGCTCACCGACCTGTCGATGATCGCGTACTGGACGATCCGCGCCAAGCTGCTGCTCGTGCCCGGCGTCGCGAACGTCGCCATCTGGGGCGAGCGGATCAAGATGCCCGAGGTGCAGGTCGACCCGAAGCGCATGCGCGAGCACAACGTGTCGCTCGACGAGGCCATGGGCGTCACGGCGGAAGCCCTGGACGTGGGTCTGCTGCAGTTCTCGAACGGTGCGGTGATCGGCACCGGCGGCGCCATCGACACCCCGAACCAGCGCTTCACCGTGCGCGCCACGTCGTCGATCCTCGGCGCCAAGGAACTGGGCCAGATGCCCATCCGCGCCAAGAAGAAGGCCGACGGCACGCCGCTGGTCCTGAACGACGTCGCGAACGTCGTCGACGACACCTGGCCGTTGTTCGGGGACGCCGTCATCGACGACGGGCAGGGGCTCATGCTCGTGGTGATGAAGTACCCCTGGGCGAACACGCTCGAGGCCACGCGCGGCGTCGAGGAGGCACTGAAGGAGCTCGAGCCCGGGCTCCACGGCGTGAAGATGGACGCGACGATCTTCCGCCCGGCGGACTTCATCAACGAGGCGCTCCGGAACCTGTCGCGGGCGCTGCTGCTCGGCTGCCTGCTGGTGATGATCGTGCTCGCCGCGTTCCTGTTCGAGTGGCGGACGGCTCTCATCAGCCTGGTGGCGATCCCGCTCTCGCTCATGGCCGGCGTCGTCGTGCTGCAGATGCGGGGCGCGACCGTCAACACCATGATCCTCGCCGGGTTCGTCATCGCCATCGGCGTCGTCGTCGATGACGCGATCATCGATGTCGAGAACATCGTGCGACGGTTGAGGCAGTACCGCCGCGAGGGCATGGCCGGCAAGTCGGTCGGCCGGGTCATTCTCGAGGCCTCGCTCGAGGTGCGGCAGGCCATCATCCACGCGACGCTGATCGACGCCGTGGTGCTGATCCCGGTGCTGTTCATGGGCGGGGTGTCCTCGGCGTTCTTCCGGCCGCTCGCGATCTCGTACGGTCTGGCGGTACTCGCGTCGATGGTGGTCGCGCTCACGGTCACGCCCGTGATGTGCCTGATGCTGCTGAGGAAGGTGAAGGTCGAGCTCCGCCCGCAGCCCCTGGTCCAGTGGCTGCACAAGGTCTACGAGCCGATCCTGGCCGGGATCATCCGCCGGCCGCGGCCGGTCTTCCTCGCCACCGGACTCACGGTGCTCGTGGGCATCTTCATCCTGCCGTTCCTCGGCGAGTCGCTGTTCCCCGAGTTCAAGGAGCGGGACTTCCTCATCCACTTCATCACCAAGCCCGGCGGCTCCGTCCAGGAAGAGGACCGCATGGCGATCCGGCTCAGCAAGGAGCTGCGCGAGATCCCGGGCGTGCGCAACTTCGGGTCCCACATCGGCCAGGCGCTGCTCGCAGAGGAGATCGCGAGCGTCAACTTCGGCGAGTGCTGGATCAGCATCGATCCCAAGGCGAACTACAACGAGACGCACACCGCCGTCGAGGACGTGGTGGATGGCTACCCGGGCATGTTCCACAACGTCGAGACCTACCTGAACGAGCGCATCGACGAGGTGCTCGCGGGGACCACCGACGCCTTCGTGGTGCGCATCTTCGGCCAGGACCTGCACGGCCTTCACGCGCTCGCCGACTCGGTCGAGCACGCGCTCAAGGACATCGACGGCATCAAGGGCCTGCACATCCAGCTCCAGTCGGAGGTGCCGCAGATCCAGGTCGAGGTCGACTTGGCGGCGGCGAAGAAGTACGGCATCAAGCCCGGCGACGTTCGGCGCGCATCGGCGACGATGTTCGCCGGTGAAGAGGTCGGCGACCTGTTCCGGCACGGCAAGTGTTACGACGTGTTCGTGTGGAGTACGCCCGAGGCCCGGAACAGCGTCAGCAGCGTGAGCGAGCTGCTCCTCGATACGCCCGACGGCGGCCACGTGCGGCTGGGCGACGTGGCCAAGGTGTCGGTCAGGCCGGCGCAGAGCGTGATCTACCGCGAGGGCGATTCGCGGCGCATCGACGTCAGCGCCGACGTCGAGGACCGTGACCTCGGCTCGGTGATGAAGGACGTGGACCGGCAGCTGAAGCTGGTCAAGTTCCCGGTCGGCTACCACTCGGTCGTGCTCGGCGAGTACGCGGAGCGCCAGGCAGCTTCGAACCGCCTGCTGCTGTTCGGGATCGGGGCCGCGATCGGCGTCCTGCTCATCCTCATCGCCTCGTTCGGAAACGTGCGGCTGGGGATGCTCGGCTTCCTGACGCTGCCGTCGGCGCTCGTCGGCGGACTGCTGGCGGCGTACTTCAATGGCGCCGTGATCTCGCTCGGGTCCCTGGTCGGCTTCCTCACCGTGTTCGGGATCGCCGCGCGCAACATGATCATGCTCATCAGCCACTACCAGCACCTCGAACGCCACGAGGACACGGTGTTCGGTCCGGATTTGGTGCTGCGCGGGGCGATGGAGCGGCTGTCCCCGATCCTGATGACCGCACTGGCCACCGGGCTGGCCCTGATCCCGCTCGTGGTCGCCGGCGATGTCCCCGGGCACGAGATCGAGTACCCGATGGCGGTGGTGATCCTCGGGGGGCTCATCGGCTCGACGGTGTTCAACCTGTTCGTGGTGCCGTCGCTCTACCTGCGCTTCGGCGCACGCCGCACCGCACAACCCGCATTGGAAGCAGTCTGATCGCGCCCAGGACGCGCTCATCTACGCAGAACCACGACAACCTTGGCGAAGGAGGGGCGGGCGATGCTGGGCCGTAGAATGATGTGGGTGACGATCGCAGCGGGCGTGCTGGGCGCGTTGAACGCCCCGGTCGCAGTGGCGGACGCGCCGGAGGAAGAGGCTCCCGAGAGCGCCGTCAGCTCTCCCCCGATGGAGATGGACGATCCCGCTACGCCCGGACCGCGCGGTTTCGAGGTGAACTTCGTGGGCACGCACGAGAGGCTCGGAGCCGACAGGCGGATGGAGATCCTCCTCGATGCGAACTACGGCATCGGCGATCGGATCCAGCTCAAGTACGAGCGCCCCTACATCAGCCTGGAAGAGGAAGACCTGCCGCACCAGAAGGGACTCGGCGCCACCGAGTTCGGGATCAAGTGGCGCATGGTGGACCACGGCGGCTGGGGCGCGGCGATCTATCCGAACTACCAGCTGGATGACGGCTTCGACATGACCGACATCGACGGTGAGCCGGTGCAGTCGGAGGGCAGCTCGGTCTACCTGCCGCTGCTCCTCTCCAAGGAGGTCGGCCACGTTTACACGTTGGCGGCCAACTACGGGTACCGGAAGAACCTCGACCACCGGGGCGATGACATGAACTTCGCCTTCGGTATCGGGCGTGCGGTCCCGGGAGACGGACGCGTGCTCGCCGAGGTGTTCTCCGAGCGGGACCCCGCGCTGCAGAATCGCCAGACCGACGTTCGCGTGGGCTACGTCTTCAACCTGATGCCGAAGTCGTGGGTGCCGCACGGGATGGAGTTCCCCGCCTACGTCTCGTTCGGGCACGCCGTGGGTACGACGGAGCCGAACGAGCTCGTCAACTCCTTCGTGTTCGGTGTGAGCATCATCAAAATCCCTTCGGGAGAGTGATCCAGTGCTGATCCATCACGTGGTCCACCACGCGGCGCACACGCCGGTCTGGGCATTTCCGTACATGATCCGCGGGCTGATCGCGCTCGTGGCGCTCGCGCTGGCTCCGGTTGCGGCCTTCGCCGGGTACAAGGTCTTCGAGAAGGACGACGCGACCCTCGAGGTGGGAATGCGGCTGCAGCCGCGCATGGAGTACTCGCGCACTCCCGCCGCCGGCGGCGGCACCGAGTGGCTCCGCGACTTCCTCATCCGGCGGTCCCGGCTCAAGCTCAACGGCAAGCTGCAGGGCGTCGGCTTCGGTTTCGAGTGGAAGATCGACGGCACCGACCAGAACGGCGTCACCCCCGCTGCCGCGGTCGAGAACGCATGGCTCGAGTACCCGCTGAACGGCTCCATGTCCGTCCGCGCCGGGCTCTACGACGCGCCGTTCTCGCGAGACCTGCTCACCTCGGACTCGAAGCAGCTTGCCGTCGACCGCGGCGCGGTCTCTGCCGTTCCCTCCTCGTTCGGGCTCGTGGACAACGTGGTCGGATTCGACCTGCGGGGCAGCGCGAGGGGCGGACACGCCCAGTACGCGGTCGGCCTCTACGACAACCGCACGCTGCCCTCCCGGCGCCAGGACGTGCCCATGCTGATCGGCCGGCTGGACCTCAACTTCGGCGCCACGAAGGACATCTACCAGGACGCCCACTTCGGGACCGACAAGTGGTACTGCCTCGGCATCAACGGCCAGGTGCAGAGCTCGATCGACGGCGCTGCGGCGTTCACGCCCGACAGCACCACGAACCAGGCCGCCGGGATCGACGGCATGGTCGACGTGCCGATGGGCCGCGGGCGTATCCTGGCGCGCGGGGAGGTCAACGCCATCCGCCAGGTCGCC
>DATLUU010000076.1:0-2049 GCA_035577885.1 Verrucomicrobiia bacterium | reverse complement strand
CGACCGCCTGCCCGCGTGCGCGCAGCTCGTCCGTGGTCTCCTTCGCCGTCTCCGCCGCCGAGTTGACGAGCGCCACCGCAACCTCGGCGTCGTCCATTCGGTAGGCATCGAGCATCGGGTACGAGCGCCCGGTCATCGCTTGGAGCTCGGCCAGCACCTCTGGGATGACGTGGCGGGCGGACTCCATGGCGCGCGAGAGCTGGACCTTGTTGTTGATCAGGTCCGGATCGTTCATGTACGGGCCGAACGTCTTCGGATGATCCATGTCGAACGGCGTCGGGAAGTCCGGCCGCGTGCCGAGGAAGCGGCGGACCGGCTCGAGGTCGTCGAACACCTGGATGCGCCGCTTCTGGTGACTGGTGAAGAAACCGTCGTAAGTGACCATCACGGGCAGACGTACGTCCGGGTGCTCTCCGATCCGCACGGCCGCGAAGTTGAGGTCGTAGACGGCCTGCGGGTCACGCGCGCAGAGGATGATCCAGCCGGTGTTGAGCGCGAAGTAGACGTCGGAGTGGTCGCCGCGGATGTCGAGCGGGCCCGAGACCGTGCGCGCCGCGAGGTTCAGCACCATCGGCACGCGGGTGCCCGCCTGCACCGGGAGCTGCTCGAGCGAGTAGAGCAGTCCCTGCGAGCTGGTCGCGTTCAGCACGCGCCCGCCGCCCAGTGCCGCGCCGTAGCAGATGCCGGCGGCTCCGTGTTCGCCGTCGCCCGCGATCAGCAGGATCTCGTGCTCGCCGTCGGCCTGCATCTTCGACAGGTTCTCCGCGACCTCGGTGGAGGGCGTGATCGGGAAGTACCCCATGATGTGGAAGCCGATGTGCTTCGCGGCCAGCGCGGCGGCCTCGTTGCCGCTGCGGAACTCGAGCTTCTGGCGCACGCTGCCCGCGGCCGGCGGATCCGTGGCTGCCGGCGCAGGGACGCGGACCGTGGCGGGCAGGACGATCTCGCTCGACATGATGGCTCCCTATCTCCGGAGTTCCGGGAACAACGGGACGCGAAGCTGGTTGGCGAGCCCGGGCGTCTCGGACTCTTTCGTGAGCGCGCCCGAGGGGCATGACTCGACGCAGCGCAGGCAGCCCTTGCAATACCGGTAGTTGATGTCCGTCAGCATGCGCTCGTACTTGCCGCCGTCGGGACCGTCGCCCCAGACGAGGTAGAGGTTGGGACAGACCAGGTCGCACGAGCCGCAGTGGATGCACTTCTCCTCGTTGAGGACCGGGATCCAGCCGGTGCGCGAGGTGGAGAGGTCGTTCCAGGCGGTGTTGCCCGCTTCCGGGATCATGCCGCCCGGGGGCTGGGTCTCGTAGCCCCACACCGGCTCCGGACGCAGCACCGGCAGGTCGCCTTCGGCCCGGCCGACGCCGATGAACGTCTCCATCTCGCGCGCACCGCGATGGAACGCGCGCGTGTTCGCCGCCACGGCCTCGGGGCGCTTGCCCGCGAATTCCTCCGTGAGCGACGCGAGTACCGCGTCGGCGTCGAGCGCGGGGAACACGGCGCACAGCGTGCCGAGCAGCACCGCGTTCGGCCGCGACGACTCCTCCACCGCGATGCGCAGCGCATCCACGCGCACCACGGTTGCCGACTTGGGCAGCACGGCCAGCGTCTCCGGCGGCGATCCCGCGGGCGCGTTGTAGATCAGCACGCCGTGGCTGCGGAGCCCTCCGAACGTCGCGGGATTGGCGAGCAGCGCACCGTGGAACACCACGATGCCGTCCGGGCTCTCGACCGGCGCGCTGGTGCGGATCGGCACGTCCTTCGGGCCGAGCCGGACGAACGAGCGGATGAGCGAGCCCTTCTTCTCGGAGCCATACGACGAGAAGTGAGCGCCGTTCATGCCCATCCGCAGCACCGCGGCCGAGGCCAGCACCTGGCCGGCGGCATGCGCGCCGAGCCCGCCAATCGACTCGAATCGAAGTTCGAAAAAGCGATCGGCGCGAATGGGCGCCATAGGGAGGCTCCTTGGATGCGAGTGGACCGCCGCTCCCCAGACGCAACGTTCATGCCCCGTGGAGGCATCACGGCCGCGGTGCCGGCGCGGCCGTCGCC